>NZ_JAGGQX010000078.1:0-48468 GCF_018613095.1 Bacillus sp. ISL-75 | reverse complement strand
GGCGACCTTTCTACCCGGAGGGTGGAGTACAATCTACCGCAAGGTAGAAAGGCTCGCTTCTACTCGACTAGTGGAAGAACAGGAGGAAAATATAATTTTTTAATGTCGTAATTTAAAACTATTGAGCACATTTTAGAGTGGTCTATTCGGCAATAATTAAAGAAAACTTTACGACTTTTTAATCTAAACTAAAAAAATAAAGGCTAGAATTATCGTAAGTAACCGGATGTTATACCTGAAAAAAATAAATTAAGGAAAGACAAATATTATTCATAATGGAAGGATGATATTTATGTATATTTCCTATAAAAACTTTCAAGGCGGAATTAATAATTTGGTGGTAGTAGAAAGCAATGGAGTGGTTACAACAAGTATAAAAGATACGGAAACAGCTATAAGAACCCATAAAAGAAAATTAAAACGATTAAAGGCTAAACAAAAGTGAACAAAACGAACATAATGTGCAATAGAAGAAATGGAGCTTGTTCAACTCGGGTGCATTAGTTTACTAAATAAGTAAGAAATTCATCTTAGCAAAGGTGGTTTTTTTACTTTGGGGAAATTTAGTTTAAGGATTAAAACAAAAAGGTAATTTAAGATTGGTATAAGGAGTCGGCCTTTTTTAGTTTTTATATTTCGACATTTTTCTGCATTATAAGAAGTGTAACAAAATACATAAGAGATTAGAATCATAAAAAGTTTGTTGATTTTATTGACTTTGCCAGTCATTACCGTTGCTAGTGAGTATATTAATTTTTGTTAAGTTGAGAATTTGTCAAATCTTGACCTTTTTTTTAGCTTTAATCACTTTCATTTTATTTGTAAAATAAAAAAAAGTTAAACAACATTTATAGGGATAACTAAATGAAATTGGATTTATTAGAGAAGTGGAATGAACAAAAAGTGAGAATTATTAGAATTATATAAAGGAGATAGAACAAAATGTACAAGTATACAATCTATGTAACACATAAAGGTAAAGTTTATCAAACCAACGTAATAGCTACCAAAAACCAAACAGAACATGAAGTTTATCGTATAGCAAAAGAACAAGTTCTGAAACAATGGGCAAATTAAATACGGATCCTGGGATTAAAAGGATTTCGAATGGAACTTCCACTTGAAGAATAGATTTTGGATAGCTTCCTTTACTTGAATATCCCGCTGCCAATAGCGGCTTTGGAGGATTTTATGAAGATATTAATTATATATAAATTATAATAAGAGGAGATGGTGGGTTTATGAAGAATACTAATAACCTTACTATAGAGGAGTTGGAAAGACGTATCGCTCATTTTGAGGATCGTCTTACGGATTTTATTATTACCGAGGAACAAAGAGAGTTAATCAAAGAAAGGTTAAGGGAACTAAAGAACGCTAAAGAGCGCAAGGCTTCCTAAACTTTTTAAATAAAATAATACATATAAATTAAAGAGCATTATCTTTTTAAGATAGATGCTCTTTTTTGTAACCGCATTTTATTAACCTAGTCTATACCTCTCTGAAAGGTGCAAAATAAATCCTAAAGTGACAACCTTGTCCAAAAGTAATTTCCAAAAGTGTCATAACTTAAGATTTATAGATAAATTTCAAGTTATCTGAAATTTCGCACCAGAACCTTAAATTTATAGTTTTCCTAACAATCGACATAATCCCTCGTAATGTGTTATACAATTCACGATTGACAAACAAAATGTGACATACTATTATAATATCAACAAATAAAAATCGCTTACATTTTAAGAGGTTAAAATTGTCTATCTTATAAAATTCAAACAAAGGGGTTTTTCTAATGGGAACTATCATTTGCCAAATTTGCAATAACACAATTGATCATTTTGAGAATGAGAAAGTATCAACTTTGTACGGACAATGCACTTGCTGTGATAAAAAACAAAAGAAGGCTTCTAAATAATTCAAGATAAATCAATACTATAAAAACCGTTCTCAAATGTTGAGAACGGTTTTTATAGTTAATAAATCATCAATATATGGTGTTTTTTCTCAGGATAATAACCAAATATGTAACTAAAAAAGAAACAAAACCCCTTTTTCTTCAGATAACTTTTTGAAAAAGGGGTCTGTCTACACTCTGAACCCATCAGATTTATCTGATGGGCTTTTAATTGCTGAGAATAAGTATTATGCAACTAGAAATATTCATTATCTTAAACAACTTCTTTTTTTCATTCCGATCATAGACCTTTTCTGGAGTAATAAATGTTTAAAATCGCCAATCGTGTTCCATTAAAGGGCCATATTCTTGAATAAGAGAAGGAATTATTAGAAAGTGAAACGAAGCTTTAAGTTGTTCAATTAACGGGCAGGATTGTGGAGGAGCAAATTTGCATAAATTCTTCATTTCAGGAGGGGTAGCAAGTGGAAGAAGTGTCTTGGGTAGGCTTTTTGGATATTATCGGTTTAACCAACGATTTCAACTTGTTTTGTATTTTTCCGTATGATTATGTAGTTCTTATTATAAATTAAACCTAAAGTATTATTAAAGGGAATGTGAAAGCGCTTAATATTTAAATTTCTGGTTTATAGTTAACCGGTGAAAAGTAAGTGAAGAAGATAAGGGTTCATACTACTTTTTTTACTATCCTGTTACTTTATTTTTTAGGAGTCTATGAAGGTGGCGAATTTCTAAAAGATGATTACTCTAGTATTACATGAAATTGGAAAATCGTAAAATGGCAGCGACTGCTCTCTTAACATTTGTTGCACTTGATGAACATAAACGCCCAACGCGTGTTCTATAAGTCATTCCATAAACAGAAGAAGAGAAAAAACTACATGAAACCGCACCAAAGCGAGCAAAAATACGTAAAGAAAGGAAAGGAAAACGATTCGGATGCATTTAAATTTTAACAGATTATGACACGTATAAAATCCCGATCGTCCATTAGGAGGGAGAATATTGAAAAAGAAAAGGATCGTTTCATTAGTATGTCTTACAGTTTTAATAAGCTTTATCGTTCATTTTTTGAAAGAAGATGAGAAGCTTAAAGTGGTAGTTGTTGCGAAAAGTTTAGACTTAGAGTATTGGAGAATTTTTGAATCAGGAGCTAAAAAAGCGTTTAATGATTTTGACATAGATGGTCAAGTGATAGCACCTGATTCCATCTATCCCATTAGAAATGAAGCTAATACATTGAAAAAAGTTTTAAGACAACATCCGGATGCACTGATCGTTACTCCCATGCACCCCTCCGTTACCATTCCAGTATTGATGGAATATAAGAAAAATAACATTCCCGTATTATTTGCTGGTAGAGACGCTGACTGGAAAGACAAAGTCACTTATATAGGAACGGATCACTTTAAATTGGGCATAATGGCAGGAGAGCTGCTAGGATCCATGCTGCAGTCAGGGGATCAAGTAGCAATTATTCATGGAACTTTAAAAGATCATGCTGAGGTGGAGCGGTTAAAGGGAGCGAAGGAGGTCTTAGGAAAAGCCGGAATCGAGATTGCCACAGAACAGTTAGGAGAAGATCGATTTGGAAAGACAATACCTGTAATAGAAAATATTTTGCAGAATCATCCAGATATCCAAGGGGTACTTGCTACTGACGATTTAATTGCCCTAAATGTATTAAAAACAGCAGAAAAAGAAGGCTTAATAATTCCTATAGTTGGAACGGATGGCATTACAGAAATGTTGGAAGCTGTAGATGCAGGAAAACTGAGCGCTACAGTGACGCAGAATCCTTATGATATGGGGTATTTAAGCGTAAAACAAGCAATAAAAGCAGTTAAGGGGGAACATGTCCCAAAAAGGATTGATAGCGGGGTTGATATTTTAACCCAAGATAACGCAAAAGACAGATTAGCGTTTATAAACAATAGATTATATAGCAGAGTTGAGAAATTCAAACATTTTTTATATGAACTATTATGATCGTAGCAAACTGTTTTTCTAAACAAAAAGCAGTTTATTTTTTTGCGTCAAGAATTACCACTATACAGAAAAAAACGAAGATATTCCACGTTATACAGATAAGCAATAACAAAAAAAGAAGTTGTAGTTAAAGATATCATTTTCCGTTCCTACACAAAAAGGGATTTATTATTATTCTTTGAGCCGAAAACCTTTAAGACCTTGGGCTCCTCGCCCAAACCAGCCAACGGGAGCCCGTTGGATCGCATTATACGCTCGGACCCTATTAATCTCCTTCTTTGTTCTCTTAATTGTAATCGTTTGCTCATAAGGGCAGTCAAGGGTGCTACGCAAACTTTGTGAAGTTTTTTAAGAAGTACGCTTAAAAAACTTCACAAACTTCAAGCCCGTTGACAGCCCTTTTTGCAAAGATTCGGAGAGGTCAAACAAAAAAGGAGTGATAGAGAATGAAAACAAGTTTTGATGGATTGAAGATTGCAAAATCAACCACAGGGTTTTATGTAGGTAGATTTTTTCAAGAAGACGAAGTCTTCACACAATTTGTCCGTTTAACCGATGATTTCAGCAGCAAACAAGAAGCCATCGAGTGGATCGAAATCAATAGCCTGATGGGGTATTAATCCCTTAATAAACTGAGGTAGAATTAATTGGTTCTTGTAATCCAAGATGCACATTAAAATGTTTGTATAATGATCTTCCTCTTGCCCCTGATATTGGAATAGATTCATTTCTTCCTTTCTCAACCTCCTAATCTAATATTCCTAGTTCTATAGTTTGATATTTATTTCCTATTTCCTTTAGAATATTTATTATAATTAATGAATAGTGGGTTGGATGGCATGCGTGGCCGTTATTGTATTCGGCGTAGGTTGGGCCATTACCAGGGACAGATGTAGAAATGTATTGATGATTGATCTTTTTAAGTATGGAATCAAAGGGATCGTTGAGAAGGTCAATGAAACTTAACAGTTTGTAGGCGTTAGCCTTACAGACCGTAGTTATCGGTCCTTTTTATGCCGAAGCGACACGTACGGAATGACAGAAAGAAGAAGACCTATGCCAATCCCTTTTATTATCGAGTCTGGGAGATAAATAAACAATGCATCGGATTAGAGAGCTAAAGAAGCAATGAAACGTTTGACCATAACCCTATTGAAAAAGCAGAGGAAATTTTTAAAGGATATATCCAAAGCAGCCAAGCGCTTTTTCAAAAAAGCCTTGGCTGTTTGTCATTCTACAACACCACGTGTCGTAACGGTTGATGAAAATCCAGCGTATCCTTTAGCCATTGAACAGTTAAAAGAGGAAAAGCTGATGCCTGAAGGCGTCAAAATGAAGTCAAATTCATACATAAGTTGTTTGGAATCGCATCATAAACTGTCATTGAACAGGTCATTTAGTTCTATGTCTCTATCAAATGATTTTTGCACCAGAACCATCTTTTTGACTATCTTCAATCTAAAACCTCACACCTAGTAAACTCAAAAATAATTATATAACAGTTGTTGACTTTTAAAATCTGTTATAATACAATCAATCTAACAAATATATCCACTATATCAGGAGGTCATGAAAATGTTAACTTTAGAATTCTACCGTAACTTACCGGAAAAAGAATGTCGTGAATGTGGAGACACCATTGAGGAGCAACACGAATCTTATTTAGATGAGTGTGAAAGATGCATCGGAAATCATGAAGCCTAAGGTAACGAATATGATTAATCGTGCTAGATGATTGCCCTGTTCCTTTTTCACAACTATAGGTCAGATAGCAGGGGGGCTATCACGGTATACAGCGTAGGTGGGGCTCATACCAAGAACAGGGCATGAAGATAGTGCAAAAACTAGCTTCCTATGAATAATCTTTCAAAAAGTCACAGGTACAGAACGAAAGGAGAACAAGTAAAATGGGAATGTATGAACAAGCCTATAGCAGGTATATGGAGAAATGTGAGGAATTTGGAATTAAGGCCATTGATTTTATTGAGTTTATTCGGAACTTAACGACAGAACAAATTCAAATTATAGTAAGTAACTAATCAGACTGGAACATAGAATCCTCTTATTAGTTTAGTCTATTAACTAACGCCTACATTCCGTAGGTTCCTGTTCCATTTACGGCAGGCTGCCGTACCAAACGAGTCGAAAATCTTAAAGTCCTTGGGCTTCTCGCCCAAACCTATCCAACGGTAGCCCGTTGGATCGCATTATACGGCCCCTATTAATCTCCTTCTTTGTTCTATTTATTGTAATCGTTTGCTCATAAGGGCGGTCAAGGGTGCTACGCTAGCGCTTCGCAAAGTTTGTGAACTTTTTTAAGAAGGTCGCTTAAAAAACTTCACAAACTTGAAGCCCGTTGCGCTAAGCCATTTCCTAACTATTAATTAAAGATAAAAAATTGTTGGATTATTGTAAATATTCGGTTAAATCGACAAACATTTTACAATCACTTATTTATAATGGGGGAAGGTGATTCTAGTTTGTCCAAAAAGGTTTTTCTACATTTTTTATAGGGGGAGATGTAAACATGGATTTTTATGAAAAGTTACCTACTGATTTTTTAATTGCTTTTTATGATGAAATAATAAAAAACATTGAAAAAGGATTATTAACGAAAAATATGTATTATGAATTAGGTTTACTGATTTCAGTTGCAAGTCATAGAGGTATTACATTAGAGCAACCATGCGACTTTGAACAGATAGTCGCTCAAAAGGCTCTGGATAATTTTATTCAATTTACGCAAAATGTAACGTAATAAGGGATGTTTTTAACCATCTTGTGAACTTTTACTATGTAACCATCAAAAGAAAATCAAAAAAAAATTCCCGTATTCATTTGTGAAAATACAGGACTTTAATCAAACCTCTGAATGTTGTTGATTTTTACTTTTTTGATACATCGTGATGAGCTCGTCTAATTTCCGACTGCAACAAAGGGTGTCATCGCTATTTAATCCAGTTTTTCCCGCAATTAGGATCAAAATCTTTCTCATCTGATTGATCCGGTCTTCTAGTTCCTCAATCTCGATAAACATCATACATTCCCCTGATTCTCTTTAACTGTTTTTAATTCGATAAATTGGTTTTCCTCGCCATTATTATTATGCGAAAAATTTTAATTAATTGGAATACATCTGACAAAACCCCCTAAAACATTACAAAAAATTTTGTAGATAAAAGAACTTAGGGCGAAAAGAAAGGAACAAGAGGCCTTTCTCTCAGTCGTACTTGTCGCTTTTTTCGGTTTCCTCCTTCATTCCGGAGTAAATCAACAGTTGAGGAATTTTGTGAACAGGAGAAGGAACGATTGAAAATGAATTAAGATAGGAGTTGTTAATGGCAATGTAGCTTAGGAGGTTGATCCAAGCTATTTTTTACTTAAGGGGATAAAAAATTTTTTGTCCTTAAAATTATTGAATAAAAATACATATTATTGTATATTTATAAATAATTATTGCAAAAGGAGATACAGAATGGATATTTACCATGCAGTGACAAGTGATGTTAAAGATATTTATGATTTAATCCAAATTTATGCTGAAAAAGGAATCGTATTGCCTCGTACGTATTTATCACTCTATCAACATTTACAATGTTTGTATGTTATGAAAGAGGATAATAATATACTAGGGGTTGCAGGATTACATGTTTTAGGACAGGACCTGGCAGAGATACGATCTTTGGTTGTTTCTCCCGATTATGCTGGAAAAGGTATTGGTCGCACATTAGTTAATCGTATTATAAGTGATGCACCGAAACTTGGAATTAGCCGTGTAATGTCTTTCACATACGAAACAGAGTTTTTCAAAAAATGTGGTTTTAAGATCGTAGCAAAGGAGACTCTGCCTGAAAAAGTGTGGGTGGATTGTATGAATTGTCCTAAGTTGGATTGCTGTGATGAAGTCGCAATGATTAAGTATGTTGGGTAAGGTCAGATAGGTTGCATACAGTGATATTAAACTTGGCAGTTTACAAGAGAAATAGGAATGGCGCCATTATGTGGTGCCATTTTCTTCGTTGTTTAGGAAATGATAAATTCTAGATTTGTAATTACAATACGACGTGCGAGAAAAGACCCAAGTAAATAATTGGTTTTGCCAGAGAAGATAAAGGGAGGATTTTGCCCATTTAAATTAACAGTAAATATATAACTATAAGAAAAATTTCTGAAAATTCAATTTAAACTTGAAAATGTAAGCGCTTTCTATTATAATAAATAGTGGGTTGGATGGCATGCGTGGCCGTCAGCGTATCTGGCGTAGGTGGGGCCGATACTAGGGACAGATTAGATTGTCCTTATAATAAAATACTTAATTGTTCGTTAAATATGTGGAAAATGGGTGAATGAGAATGATAAGTAAAACTTCATATCAATAATACGTACTGGATCGATTAAATCGATATCCAGTTTTTTATTGGGAATTAATACTTCGATATTTAGAAACGACTTTTACGACACTTTTCATTCTTCTAAAATTTTAAGATATGAAATGGGCAACGCTTGAAATGATTACCCTCTCATTGTGGATCATAATTGTTATGTTTGCACTCAACCATATAACAGCCCTTCTCAGCTTAAGTGTATGTACTCAACATTTTACTGGAAGGGCTAAATATTTTAACTAGCGGAAACACTGAAAACTGTTCACCGTTACATTCATTGTATTTCTTCCATTTTTTCGTTTTGTTCCATTTGATTTAATGTACTCCTTGTGTATCTATTGGAGAAAAATAACACTATGATGAAAAAAATCAAGCATCCACCCATCATAACCAACAAGAAATATTGCAACCATGAAACGAGAACTGAAAACTCCATTCAAATCCCCCTCGTATAATGACTTGTCTTCTATATATTTCTATGAATGTGAAAAAATCCCTTCTATTAAAGGGCAATAATATAAAGGTTTGACCTTTTTATGGTAAGTATTTATTTGCCCATTACATTGGTTAAGGAAAAGAAATCAAGATTGATGGTGGATCCCAGTTCAGCCTGAATTTGAATTTTTTTCTTTAGAGGATCAATTTTTGTTACAAATCCAACGCGTGAAGTAAAAAAGCCGTTTGTCCATATGGTAATTTCTAATAGTTTTTTGGTGGCCATGCATTCAAATAATAGCCGTTCCATCTCTTCAATTTTTGTTTCATCGAGATGTGGTCTAGGAGTTTTATGATCATCCTCCCAAAGATCCTTCAACATTTTTATGGTTTCAGGAACGAAAAAGCCATTCCATTTCTTCATACCACGATCTTTATGATCTTTATTCATTAAAAATTCCCCTCTCAAAATATTATAGGAACATTTGTTCTAGTTATTCAAGGAGTATGTTACAAAATTTTAGATATTCCTTAATCCTCCTACAGATTTTTGCCAGTCATGCAGCCTTAAGGATGCGATTTTTCTTCAGAAATAAGGACTTTATAATCTTAAGGTTTAAAGCATACAAAACGACTTTGGGCGGCAGCACTACCGACTGATCAGAAAGGAAAGAGCATGCAAATCCAACTGCACATTTGGTTTATAAGTTGAACAAGGAAACTTTATTCATTGCTGAATAATGCACCATTTCCTCATTATTATACAAAAAGGGAATAAAGGTATTATGAGGAACTTTCATATCCCTGTTTGGCCATGGAAGGTAGCTCTATCTGCTAAAACAGCGGAACTTAAAATAATATTTGGTGAAATTTGGAAAGGGATTTATTGTTATATAGCGAATATATTAAATTGGAAAAAAATGATAGTTTTTAAACTAAAACTATCATTTTTTTACTCATAGAGTTGGAGGAACAGGAATGGGTAAAAAAATAATGTACATGCTTTTATTATTGGTATGTATCATGGGGGTAACAAACGGTATTGCAAATGCAGCACCAACAAAGGGCCATATCCCTGCAGTTGTAAAGGGGTCGATTAAGGAGAGTGGCAAACCCTTAAAAAACACCCTGGTTACCATACGTGAAAAGGGTAAATTAAATTGGATTCAAACCATGACGGACGGTAAAGGATCATTTCAAACAAAGCTATCAGATGGTACATACACGGTAAAAGGTGTTAAAGGCAAAAACACTACTTGGTATAGTACAAATCAAAGCTTTGTCGTAAGTAAAGGTAAAATCAAAGGATTAAAAGAAGACGAAATTAATCTTTCAGACAAGAAAAAAGAGAAGAAGCCTTTAAATCAATCTAGTAATTTTAATGGTGTGTTAAAGGAAGGAAGCAATGGTTTAAAGGCCGATTTAATTATTTATGGGGAACACGATGAGGAAATTTATACAGTATCATCTATAGGTAATGGAAGCTTTTCTGCTTCATTACCAGATGGTCATTACTTTCTGTTTGGGATAGAAGTAGATAATGGTTTTTATCGGTATGAGCTGGGATTCACTGTCGAAGATGGTAAGGTGTTAGTGGATGGTAAACAACAAACAAACCTATCTATAGACATCCCTGTAGATACAATTATGGGGAAAGTTGGGGATACTTCAAAGCCATTATCAGAGGCGGGCGTAGTGTTAGAAAAATATCTTTCTGATAAGGAATACGACACGGAATTTATTCAATATGTCGTAACGAACAATCAAGGTAAATTTTCTTTAAGAGCATTAGCTGATGGTACCTATACCATTAGTGTTTACCACGAAACCTATTCTTCATGGAATAACGTAACATTTGAAGTGGTAGAGGGAACTGTTTATGTTGCTGGAAGAAAGGCTTCTTTACTTGAAATAACCGTTCCAGATATTAACGTAACAGGTGTCCTCTCTGAAGGAAGGAAGCCAATTACGGATGCATATGTAAATTTTGAAGGAGAAACATCAGACGGAGTGTATTATGGGTACGGGACACCAGTTGACTCAAAAGGTAGCTTCCAATATAGATTACATGACGGCAGTTATACAGTAACTTATATAAATGAACAAAACCGCGGCACGAGGGTGAACATTCCATTTGAGGTACGTGGTGGAAAACTTATTCAAAATGGAAAAGTAACGTCAAGTTTAGACATTGATTTGCCACCTGTTACCTTTAATGGGAAGCTTCTTGATTCAGGGGCTGCATTGCAGGGCGTAATTTACATTGAAACACTGTCAAAAGACGGAAGCTACGAGTGGTATGATGCGATAACGGATGAAAACGGAATCTTCTCGTTACGCTTAAAGGATGGGAGCTATCAAGTTAGGGGTGGTTACCTGTTTGAAGAAGGACAGGACGTTTCGTTGTCTACCAAATTTGACATCATAAATGGCAAACTGTTTATCGCTGGCCAAGAGCAATCTATTCTAGAGTTGCAGGTCCCTCCAGTTAGTGTCCATGGATTGGTTAAAGATGGAGAAATGGCTGTATCGAATGGCTTCATTTTGGTTAGTTCAGCTGATGAAAGTTTTTATGGCGGGAAGAGCCTTAACCAGGATGGTACCTTTACAATGCGTTTAGCAGATGGTGACTATACAGTAAGAGAAATTTATTTAGAGGATGGAACAAATGCCTTCATTGATCTTTCTTTTTCTATTATGGATGGAAAGACATATGTAAATGATCAATTAAAGGATGTGCTAGAGATTTCGGTCCCACCTATCACCTTGACGGGAACTCTAACAGAAAAAGGAAATCCGATAATGGGTGATCTTTACATCATGGAGATGAACGATGCTGATAACCCTGTGCAATCGTGGGGATGGGCCAATGAGGAAGGCAGATTCCAATTCCGCCTGCCAGATGGCGATTACAAGGTCTATGAGGTGTATCTTTATGATGGCACAGCTTTCAGGCCTGGAACTGAATTTAGCATCGTAACAGGCCAATTATATGTAAATGGTGAGCTTACAGAGCAGCTTGACATTGCTGCAGCTCCTATAACCGTATCAGGTACTGTGTATAATGGAGAAAAACCAGTAACGGATGGTTATGTAGAAATCAGTTCTAAAGATGGCAACTGGAGTGGTTCAAATTGGATTCAAAATGGCCGTTATCAATTCCGGCTTCCGGATGGGGAATACCAACTTTCATCCGTAGAAGATTTCCAACATGGTCATTTAACTTTAATAAACCATTTACGATTACGGATGGGAAACTCTTTGTGGATGGAAAGGAAGTAAGTTCTTTAGACATTAATCTGCAAGATGGCTTGCAATAAACCTTATTAAACTTTTGGGGGAATCCTGTTGAGGTTCCCCCTTTTTTGTTTAATTTTAGAAAAAATTAGCCCTCCTAAGGGTTTATACGTGAGAAAATCGTATTAAGCTGAGGGAGGAGTTGCTAAATGAGAAGGGACATTACTGTTGCCATCCCGATGTTGGCAGTGCATGATGCTAAAAATGCAATAGAATTTTACAAGAATGTATTTCGTGCTGACGAGGAAACTAGAATGGTCAATAGCGATGGGAAAAAATTGAGCATTGTGAAGTGAAAGTTGGAAATGCATAATATGCCATTATTCGATTTCATAGGTAAATTTTAAATTGGAGGTCAATATTAAGGATTATCAATTAGAAAATAAGTCAATTTAAATAAGTCAATATAAATAAGCCCATTATCTCTATAAAAAGAAATAATGGGCTTATTCATTTACATATAAAAGATTTTCTTAAGCGGCAGGGATGCTTTTCTTTTGTCTTAATTGAAGAACAAAAAATAAGAAAGTACCAGCATTAAAGACAAATCCAAACACGGCTAACATTAGTGCATGGCTCCATACATCATGCAGATCATTTCCAATCGAGATAAGGTCACGAAATCCTTTTATCGCGTACGTCATTGGAAGGAATGCATGTATGTGTTGGTAAAATGGAGGTGCTAAAGCTATTGGGAATGTGCCAGAGCTGCCGCCAATTTGCAGTAAGAGTAGAATGAATCCAAGCATCTGTCCGATTTTTCCGAAAATGGTACAGAGTATTTGCACCAAAGATAGGAAAGTTAGACTGGTCAATATTGTAAATAGATATAAGCCCCATACATGTTTAACTTCTAGGCCCATGCCTTGGATAAGTATAGTTACTGCTAGAATGGATTGAACTAACCCAACCATAATCACTACACTGTGCTTACTGAGAAACCAAGAAGCCCCAGATGATGGTTTTAACGGTGTTGCCTTAAGTTGATAGGTAGAAGAGAAAAATAATGCACTAGCCATCAAGCCTATAGCCAAAATATAAGGAATTAATCCAGCTCCATAATCATTTACCTCGCTGATTTTGTGAGATTCCAACTTTGTTGGATTAGAAAACATGTCAAAATTTTTATCATTCAATTTCAGTTCATTCGCTTTTGTAGCACCGGATTGTAATGAAGAAAGTAATTGACCCGTTCCGTTAGATAGTTGGGAAGCTCCCTTATATATTGATACGGAACCATCTGCAAGTTTTTGAGAGTCTTCACTTAACTGATTTGCACTTGAGTTCAGTTTTTCCATCCCTTTTGCAAATGGATTACTTGCCTTTTCGATTTTTAAAATACTGTCGGAAACAGCGCTGGTTCCATTCTTTAATTTGTTAGCACCACTATGTCCTTCGGCTAACATTTTGTTAAATGTCCCTAGATTTGAACTGAAGGTATGTTGCCCTTCTGCCAATTTTTTAGCACCTTCATACATCGATAGTTGTCCTTTTACAAACTGATCAAGTTGACTCTGCACTTGCTGTGAACCTTGTGAAACGGTTAACAGCATAGACTCGAATTCAGTGATTCCTTGTTCTAAATCAACCGGCGCTCCTGTGGTGGAAGGAGACATGAAATGATCCAAATTCGAAAGCAACTGTTGTTTCTCTTGCTCTGAAAGACTTTTGCTTGTATTGATAAGCTCTTTTTGTTCTTTAATTAGTTGGTTCTGGCCCTGAATAATTTGTTGTAAGGAGTTCAGTTGGCTAATTATTTCAGGCTTTTTTACATTTACATCCTCTAACGCGATCAAAAGTGGGTCAATTTTTTCTTGAATCCCAATTGTACCCTGGTATGCCTGCTGTAAGTTTCTTTTAAGATCGTTAGCTCCTTGTTCTAATTCTTTAGAACCTTTAGAAAGAATTTCGCCATTTTTGTTAAGGACTCCCAAGCCATTTTCTAAATTACCCATCCCACTATTAAGTGTTTGAACCCCGTTAGACAGTTGGCCAATTTCCGTTTGAAATTGTTGTGTTCCATTGTATATCCTTTGTGTGCCGTCTTTAAATAAGACGGTGCCGACAGCTAAACTCTGCAAATAGTCTTGTAGGGTTTCGGAAGCATTTGTAATTTTGTTGGCAGCCTGGTCAATTTTATTCGCTCCGTCAGTTGCTTTTTGTAAATTATCACCTACTTGATTTAAACTATTAAATAATGTGATTGCATATTGTTTTGTGATAGAATTTGATATCTTCTCATTGATTTTACTCATTCCAGAGGTTGCTATCTTTGATGCAGTATAGTTTTTCCCTGGATTTGTGTAATATCTCAACCCCATTTTACTAGGATGTTCGTCTAACAAGGATGATCCATTTTTAGAGAAATCATTTGGAATTTCGACTACCATGTAAAAATCTTCATTTTTTAATCCTTTAAACGCTTCTTTACTATTGGTAAATTTCCATTTAAACGAGTGATTCTGTTTCAAATCATGAACCAAGTCTTTTCCCAACTGCAAATTCTGCCCAGCAAATGTTGATCCCAGATCTTTATTTACTACTGCAATTGGAAGGTCCCCAGTTTTAGAATAGGGATTTCTAAAAGCGGATAGAAAAATGCTGCTATAGAGCAACGGTATAAAAAGAATGGCTATCAATGTTAATCCAGTTTTGCGATGGCTGAAAATATTTCTCCACTCGCCCCTTATCATATTCAACTATTTTATCCCCCATTGTTTCCGGGTACCGATTTATTTTGTAGGACCCTTATTTCATAGGCTAATTTTACTATAAGATGTCCTTGGGTGTTAGATACTTCATTTTTCCATTTTGAATACTTTTTATATTGACCCAATTCAGCTTCTGGAAACGATTATCCCACATTGTTTAAAATCTTGGCTAAAAACATACCGAACGTACTCTGGGCGGCAGCACTACGGACTGATCAGAAAGGAAAAAGCACCCTTTCTTTCATTCCGTACGTGTCGCTTCGGCATTAAATGGCCCGATAACCACGGACTGTACGGCTCGCGCCTACATTCCGTAGGTTCCTGTTCCATTTACAGCTTACGCCGCCATACCAAACGAGCCGAAAATCGGAAAATCAAAAGATTAAAAGAATAAAAGAAAATAGGAGAGCAGCCGAAACGGCTGCTTTTATTATTGATTTTTCCATTTTGCCTTCCGAATCGTAAAACAACGCAAGCCTTCTAACCTTTCAGCCGGTAGGAACCCGAACCTTTCCGGCTGGCTACGAAGGCTAGTCAATCGGTCAAGGGGCAAAAAACTTTTTGTGCGAAGAGCACCCTTGACCCATTGCCTATGCGTGTTTTTCGTTCTACTTGCAAAAGGGGAAAAATCATCCTCCTATGGGGAACTCACTCGCTTCGCAAGTCAAAAGGAAAAAGAAAATCTTAAAACCAAACTCCAAAAATCTAAAACTATAGAAAGTCAAAGGAGGAAAAACCAAATGGCAAAAAGCGTGTATGAAATCATTACAGAAAAAATCATCGAAAAATTAGAAAAGGGTGTTGTACCGTGGCGCCAGCCGTGGACCAACTCCAATGCGGTTAACTGGAAAACACAAAAACCATACCGGGGAATCAATATTTTCCTAGTGGAGCCGGGGATTATGCATCCAAAAAACAGATTTTAGAAGCAGGTGGATGAATTAAAAAAAAGGAATTAAAAAATTCTCATATCATTGTCTATTGGCTTTGGAAAGAGAAGGAGGACGAAGAATCAAAGGAGAAAAAGACTTTTGCCAAACCTTTCTATTACCGTGTTTGGGAGATTAATAAACAGTGTACCGGCTTAGAAAGTAAAAGAAGCATTGAAACCTTTGATCATGATCCCATTGAAAAGGAGGAGGAAATTTTTAAAGGATATATCAACGCACCGGATAACAACTAAGTAAATAAAATTCTGAATATTATGTTATAATACTACTAAAATAAATAGTTCTTCTTAGTTGTTTGAATAATTACATAATGAACGTTCAGTTAGTCGCAAAGGAAGTAGAGGATTCTATAGATTCGTATTTAAACGCTAAAAATTAAAAGGTGCCTGTCACTTGTCGAATGCTACAAATTTCGAGTGGGACAGGCACTTTTTCAGGAGCGCAGACTAAGGGGTTGAGTAAATATGAGTTTTAACCAAATGCACATAAAAGATGCTTTTGAATCACCTAAAGAAACAGTTTTGAATGAATTTTATGAACGAATTATTTCAATACCTATTGAAGCAAGAACAAATTTGAAAAATGAACTCATTAATGTAATTGGCGTTGAACGAACAAGGGGCGTGTTTATTCGCTACGGCTGGCATTGTGGAGTGAGTGATGCGGAAAAAGCCATGTCGTTGCAATGGGACGATGAGTTAGATTTGGTATATGCAGGTCCTAAATTTCACAAGTTGCATGGTTACTTAGATAAAGTGGAAATTTTGGAAATGAGTTTTGATGAGCAGAAGAAATGCAATTTTATAGAAGTCCTTTGGATTAATACGTTTGAGGCATCTCAATATTTAAAAGCCAATGGCCTCAGTGAAGGGCCTGTTTGTCACACCTTGTGTGGATATGCAAGCGGTTACCTGTCAAAAGTGTTGCAACAGCCTATCCTTGTTAAGGAAGTAGAATGTCGAGCGATGGGCCACGAGCAATGCAAATGTATTTGTATGCCTATTGAAAAATGGGGAGATGAAATTACGAGTGACCTGAGTTACTATCAAGCGAATAGCATGATCAAGGAACTCGATGAAATAACAGCGAAATTAAAAATGGAGCGGGACCATTTAAGTAAAGCGAGCGATATACACCGGCAATTAATTGAGGAACTACTGTCGAACCAAGGGTTACAAAAAGTGGTTGATATTTTATTTGAAACGACTGGTTTAACCGTCTTTATTGAAGATGAATATAATCAAATCATTGTAAAATCAGGAAATCTTCCAAATCCACTTACTTTAAATACATTTAGAGATTCCAACACTACATTTGTAAGTTATTCAGAAAAGCTTTCATTGTTACGCACCCCAATTTTTTATGGACAGCAAATGAAAGGCTATTGTTCTTTTGTTTATACAGGAGAGACTCAGCCGAATGAGCTTGATTATATGATTATTGAAAAGGCTGCCATAACGTCTTCGCTTATATTATTGAATGAAAGTATAAAAGTTACTACGGAGCAAACGATTAAACGGAGCTTTTTAAATGATATCTTGGAAGGTCGATTAGCAAAGGAAGAAATGTATAAAATCGCCTATTATTTAGATTTCAATCCTTCCTCGACCTATTGGATGATTACGATAGAACGATTTGTAAAGGAGTCAAAAATCGAACATGAAATAGCGTTTAATGAAGAATTGATTCGTCATATTCATATGTTTTTGAAAGAGCGCACGATCAATTCAATCGTTTCACAAAAACTCAACAAAATTATTATTTTAATGGAGTACCCTCCTTTTGAAAGTTTGCATATATCACAGTCTACGTTTATTGATCAATTGTTAAAGCATTGTTCACGGCGCTTCCCAAAATATAGGATCTCTGTTGGTGTTAGCTCTGTCATCCAGGAGTTTTCACAAACTGTCACGCTATACAAGGAAACATTAGCGGCATTACGTGCAACAAACAATCGAAAAAATGTATATTACTTCGAAGATCTTGGAATTGAAAGCGTTTTATTCCAAATACAGGATGATGTGTTGATTGAGCGCTTTGTGAATCAACATATTGGTAGGTTGTTAGAAGTAGATAGTAATGAATTTGAGTTAATAAAAACGTTATTTGCATATATAGATAATGGAAGCAGTATTAACGATACTGCGAAGGAATTATCCATGTCGATTAGCGGATTACGCTATCGATTGGCCAAAATTAGTGAGATTTTAAACCATGATCTTAATGATACACAATATGCCTTCACACTTTATTTAGCAATCAATATTTTAAAAGCAAAAGGAAAAATTGAGTTTTAAAATATAAGGCCTTGCCCATTCACTTGTTGATGGACAAGGCTTTTTTAGTTAAATATGAAAAAAGGTTTGTTTGGATCATCATTTTACAATAACTATCTAGCTAACTCTCTTTCTTTTGTAACGGTTACTTATCATGATTTACGCAATCCAATTAAATATATAAAGAAAATATTTAATAGGAAACGTTTTAAAAACAATCTAAATTCAGTATCTATCGTAGGTATATTTAAAATATTCTAAATATTATAATTCAAATTAGTAGCAGATGCTTGATAGGATTTGAAAACGTTTACTTAAGAGGAGGAAGGTATATGGCAGTTAATCTTTTAGAAGTTAAAAAGACTCCCAACAAAGAAGAACTTCTTAAGAGGGCAAAGGAGGTCGGATTATTAGCTGAAAAATACGCTTTAAAGGCAGATCAAGATTCAAAGCTTCCAGATGAAGTGATTGAAAAAATTAAGGAAGCTGGTTTTCATAAGCTTATGCGACCGAAAGCTTATGGTGGTCAATATTTGGATTACTTTACGTTTGGTGAAATAATCCGCACAATCGCCAATTATAGTGTCGCTGCTGCCTGGTTAAGTTACTTCTTTGTTATTCATGAAACCTGGGTTGCGTTTTTACCAAAAGAAAGCCGTGATGAATTATACAATCATGGTGGATTAATGGCAGACGTATTTGCCCCTGTCGGGAAAGTAACAGATGATGGAGAAGGCTATCGCCTTTCAGGCCAATGGAACTTCTGCAGTGGCGTGCTTTGGAGTGATTGGATTGGTTTAGGCGCAATTGCCAAGTTAAAGGATGGCACAGAGCCGGAATATTGCATGTTTATTTTGAATAAGGAGGAAGCGGAAATCGTCCATAACTGGGATGCAATGGGCTTGCGTGGCTCAGGAAGTAACGCGGTAAAAGTTGACAACGTTTACATACCGCCGAATCGAATTTTCCATGCAACCCGTGTCATTAACGGTGCAGGTCCAGTAGATGGTAATTTTGAGCCTGACTATCAAATTTTCAATGTACCATATATCCCATGGTTCTTAATGGGCTTCCAATTTATTCAGATTGGCGGCGTTGAACGATTGATTGATATTTTCCAAGAAAAAACAGAAAATCGGATTCGTATTTTTAACAATAATGCAAATGAAAAAGAAGCAGCTAGCAGCCAGCGCGTACTGGCTGAATTAAAACTACAATTAAGTGCTTTAAAAGGCTTAGCAAAGGAATATTGTGAGAAGTTAACGTATTACGAGCAAAATGGCATTACAACATTGGATGAAGAAGAACGTGAAAAATTGTTCGGGATTCGTGGGCATATATCAAAAACGACTTCTGAGATGGCGCTCCGTATTTTACTAACTTTAGGTGGAAACTCCGTATTTAAAGGGCAACCGACCGAATTGTTTGTGCGTGACATTATGACAGCGGCTTCTCATCCGACGCACCATTACGAAGATTCAATGGCTTCATATGGCAAGTCAATCTTTGGCTTTAAAGGAAACCCAATTTGGTAAATAAAACTTTGGAGGGAATGTGAAATGATGAAAGAACCTATTTTTGATGTGGCACATCTGGCACATATTGAAATTTATAGTCCTAAAGTAGAAGAGTCTGTTTGGTTTTTTAAAGAAATTTTAGGGATGGAAGAATCGCACCGCCAAGGTGATTCTGTTTATATGCGTGCTTACGAGGATTTTTATCATCATACATTGATCATTACGAAAAATGATGAAGCGGGTCTTGGGCATGTGGCATGGCGTGCCACTTCACCAAAAGCTCTAGAGCGTCGGGTACGAGAAATTGAAGCGACAGGTTATGGAATGGGGTGGATTGAAGGCGATGTCGGTCATGGACCAGCCTATCAATTTACCACACCAGATGGACATAAAATGGAAATTCTTTGGGAGGTTGAATATTTCAAAGCGAATGAGGAACAAGCTACACCACTCTTAAACCGTCCACAAAGGCGTCCACGTCGCGGTGTGCCAGTACGTCGCTTAGACCATGTGAATGTCCTAGCGAGCGAAACAAATAAAAATGTTGAGTTCTTAGAAAATGCACTAGGATTTAAAGTGCGCGAACGTATTCTAAATGATGATAATAAAGATGTAGCAGCATGGTTAAGTTCAAACTCATTAGTGCACGAAGTTGCCATCATGGGAGACGCGTTAGCTGAAAAAGGAAGATTACATCATATTTGCTATTGGTACGGCTATCCCCAACATTTAATGGATGTAAGTGAATTATTGGTGGAGCATGGGTTTAAAATTGAAGCAGGTCCTGGCAAGCACGGTGTCTCTCAGGCTTACTTCCTATATGTAATCGAACCTGGGGGCAATCGTGTTGAATTATTCGGTGACACAGGTTATCAAATTTTTGACCCAGACTGGAAAACGGTTGAATGGAAAGGGAAAGATTTAGAGCATGCAATTATTTGGTACGGCTCTAATTTACCACAAGAGTTCTTTGAATATGGAACGCCAGTGAAGCAAAAGGCAGTTGCACCATTAAAATAAATGCTGGTGAATAATTAATGGTGAGCTTCTCCATTGTACAAGCTCACCATGTATGGAATGTAAAAGCGAGAGGAAGCTTTCAATAGTTTCCTCTATCTTTATTAATAGATGGAAGGAGCAATGCGTTATGACGATTATCTCAAAATATATGGATGTGAATGGGATTAACACACACTATCATGAGGAAGGGAGAGGAGCAGAAAAAATTATATTAATTCATGGGTCAGGGCCAGGTGTATCTGCCTTCGCAAACTGGCGCTTAATTATCCCACGCTTAAGTGAATCCTATCATGTATTGGCACCAGATATTATAGGTTTTGGTAAAACCGATAAACTCCCCAATCATCAATATACCGTTGAATTGTGGGTACAACATTTAATTAGCTTTATTGAATCTGTGTCGGATGAGCCTGTTCATTTAGTCGGCAACTCAATGGGCGGCGCATTAGCACTCCATGTTGCCTACCAAAGACCCGACCTTGTGAAAAAATTAATTTTAATGGGTAGTGTTGGCATAAAGCACCAAATTTCAGAAGGGTTAGAACGTGTTTGGGGGTATGAGCCAAGTTTGGAGTCAATGCGAGAATTAATTGAATTATTCTCGTACGACGAAAAAGCAGCGAAAAATGAAGAATTAGTCCGTCTTCGCTATGAAGCTAGTATTGAACCTGAGGTGAAAGATGCATTTTCGGCAATGTTCCCAGAGCCTCGCCAACAAAAACTGGACGAATTGGCGTTAATCGATGAACAAATTCAAAGCATTAAAGTACAAACACTATTATTCCATGGCTTGAATGACCAGGTTATCCCCATTGCAGACACAAGCTATCGACTTATTGAATTGCTTCCGCATGCAGAACTACATGTATTTAATGAGTGCGGGCATTGGACACAAATCGAAAAAACCGAGCCGTTCGTGGAGAATATTTTAAGATTTATTAAATGATGAATTTAATAAAGATGAGCCCTACGTGTAATGGAGGATTTCGAAAAGTAAGTGGGTAATTTCATATTTCCTACTATTATATAAGTAATCTTGGGAGGTTTATAGAGATGGATGATCGTCAATTTCGAACGGCCATGGGAAAATTCGCTACAGGGGTAACCGTGATTACGACAGAACTGGATGGGGATGTACATGGTATGACGGCAAATGCCTTCATGTCTGTATCCCTTGATCCAAAGCTTGTTGTCATTTCAATTGGAGAAAGGGCAAAAATTTTAAATAAAATTAAAGAAAGCCAGATCTTTACGGTGAATCTTTTGGCTGCGGATCAACAAGAGCTATCGATGATCTTTGCGGGACAAATCAAGGAACCTCGTGAAGTTATTTTTGATCGTCTAGATGGCAAACCAGTGTTAGCAGGCGCGATCGCGCAGGTGGCTTGCGAAGTATCCGCGGAGCATATTGAAGGAGATCACACTTTGTTTATTGGAAAAGTAACTGATATTCATCTTGAAGAGAAGGAACCGCTTGTGTTCTTTAACGGAAAATATCGTGCATTGGCAGAAGTATAAGCTGACTTCATTATTGGAACATGAAAGGAGACTGTATGGAAACGATCTATTTAAGTAAGGAAAATTTAGCTGCTTATCAGGAAATGGCAAGCTCAAATGTTATGGCACTTGGATGTTTTGACGGTCTCCATCATGGGCATGTAAAAGTGATTCAAACTGCATTGCAGGAAGCAAAGGAAAGTCAAGTCTCACTGTCAGTAATGAGTTTCTTTCCTCACCCGAAAACGGTCATCCGGGGAAAGGCATGTTTTCACTATTTAATGCCGCAGTCCGAAAAAGAAAAGAAGCTTAGTGAACTAGGTGTTGATACTTTTTACCTTGTGGAGTTCGATAAAGACTTTGCAGGGTTGTCACCTCAAACATTTGTTAAGGAATACCTAATCAATCTGGGTGTTATTCATGCAGTTGCAGGATATGACTTTTCGTATGGCAGCCTTGGTGCAGGGAATATGGATACATTGAAACAAGATTCCGGAGGTCGGATGGATGTAACTACGGTCGACAAGGTGGAGTACAAAGGGGAAAAAATCAGTTCGACTCGTATCAGACAACAACTGTTAGATGGGAATGTCGAGGAGCTGCCCTATCTTATCGGGCACTCTTACGAATTAAAATGCGAAGGCGCTGGATCAGTTTTAACTCCCTATTCGCACTATACACTCCCTGCGCCTGGGAGCTATGATGTGACATTGAAGAATAAGTGCAAATCTTTGCAGACCGAAGTGATGGTAAACGAGAAAAACGTAACACTTACTAATATAGATCAGATTCCATCATGGCTCGAAGGAAACTTGACCATCGTCTGGAACCGGCGGATGAAGGCTGAAAAGGTTCAAACGGGGAAAAAGGATCATACTTTTTGTCGTCCCTTATTTGTATAGATGAAAAATAAACCCATTATTAATAGAAAGAAGGGTTAAAAGTGGCTCAAATTGTAGAAGCCTATAAGCATTTACTTCAAGCTGAAAAAAACAAAAAGTCTGTTGCCCCACTTACGGATTTGTATCCTGATATCACTATTCAAGATGCTTACCAAGTTCAAATGAAAAGTATTGATCAGAAGGTTAAGGATGGCCAAAAAATCGTTGGGAAAAAGATCGGGTTAACTTCGTTTGCGATGCAGGAGCTATTAGGAGTTGATCAGCCCGATTACGGTCATTTATTGGATGGTATGGATATTCCGAATGGTGGCAGCATTCCAATCGAAACGCTTTTTAACCCTAAGGTAGAGGGCGAGCTTGCTTTTGTGTTGAAAAAAGATTTGAAAGGGCCAGATGTTACAGTGGAAGACGTCCTAGAAGCAACAGAATATATTGTTCCTTCTATTGAGATTGTTGACAGCCGTATTACTGATTGGAAAATTAAATTAGAAGATACGGTTGCGGATAATGCTTCTTGTGGATTGTTCACCTTAGGCGGTCAAAGGTTCGATCCAAATGGAATGGATTTAACGAAAATCGAAATGAGTCTTTTTAAAAATGGTGAGTTCATGAATAAAGGGACAGGGGCTGATGTGTTAGGTCACCCAGCAACATGTGTTGCATGGCTGGCAAATAAGCTAGCAGAATACGATGTTACTTTAAAAGCTGGGGAAGTCATTTTATCTGGAGCCTTATCTGCGGCTGTTGTAGCTCAAAAGGGAGATGTCTTTACAGCTGAGTTTAGCCAGTTAGGAAAAGTTGAGGTATCTTTTGGTTAAGTTACGAACGGTTATTTTTACATACCTGCTTAACATAATGCCGGTGTGGCAGAATTGCAAGAATCAAAATCTTCTTCCTCTGGAATTTCGGTTCGACCCAGACAACTGGTATCATATTGTCTCAGAAAAGATTATTTATCAACGTTTCTTACATTTTGTAAGGAATGTTTTTTTATTATCAGCGGATTACTTACTACAGGGTACCGTGATCCAACCTGATCAGGGGTATGTCTGCACCGAGAGATTTAAGGAATGGAACAATATAAGGGAATAATATCCCTAACAGTTGATGAATTCGGCGCATGAAATGGCTGTAAGCCAGGTTCTGTTCCTGCGTGCTCTAGCGATGCCAATCTCGCACAACAGGTGTAATCATATGACTATCAGTCTAGAAGACCGATCCATCCCTTTGGTTCATTATTCCCGCAGGATGGTGCCCCTACCAAAGTTTGGGTTGCTCGCTCGTGGGGTTTACCCGTTCCATTTCTTCTGTTTCCAGAAGAATTCGTCACTGTGGCACTTTCAGGTTACTCTCAGCATATCCTTGAGGACTTAGCATGATTTCTCCGCCGTCAGCAGATACGAAGTCTGCTGCCCACCTTTGCAGATGGCACGAACACTCCGGGCATCGCAGCACCGGGCGAGCCTGGACTTTCCTCAACTCATGTAAACATAAGCCGCGATTACTCACCATTTCATGTTTGTTTGCTCATCGACTACGATAAGAAATATATCATAAAAGAAATGAAATGGTCATTAGGATGCTAGCTCCAGTGATGGAATATTTAGGGATTTTATTAAATGCAAGTAACTTTTTATTTATTAAGCAATTTAGATATTAAAACACTTCCTCAATGCCTAAGGATTAGAAAAGTGTCATTTCGCTTTTAGTACAAGGACTTCTTCAATAAGATTCTGATCAAAGCCTAATACCCTTCAAACCAAAACTTTACAATTGACAAAATGAACTGTATCGATTAAATTTACAGTATAGCAACTGTAAATATTTTTATTACATTTAAATATTCTGCCAAAACACACGAAGGAGAGTGTAAAAGTATGGTGATTGTGTATACGACACCGAGTTGTGGTTCTTGCCGAAAAGCGAAAGCTTGGCTTGAAGAACATCAAATTGAGTATATAGAAAGAAACATCTTATCTCAGCCCCTTACAGTCGATGAGATTAAATCGATTCTTCGCTTGACAGAAGAGGGTACTAGCGAGATTATTTCAACGAATTCGAAGGCGTTCCAAGAATTAAACGTAAATATTGAATCTCTTCCGCTTAATGAATTGTATAAATTAATTATAGAGCATCCCAAAATGGTGCGCCGGCCAATTATCCTGGACGAAAAAAGATTACAGGTTGGATATAACGAGGACGAAATTCGTAGTTTTCTGCCCCGTAGGATACGAAATTATTTGTACACCGAATTGCAAAAAGAGGCCAATTAATATGAAATAATAAGGGCAAAATGCTTAGTCTTTACAGTTAAAATTAAAACCTTAATATATTTAATTAATATTTGTTTTTTAAAAGGAGGAATAACTGATGTTTGAAGTTTTCGTGACAGTAAATTATAAAAATCGGAATTACCATACCAATGTCATAGCGGAAAAAGATATGACATGGGAAAAAATTAAACGAATCGCAGAAGAGCAAGTAAAAAAACAATGGGATATTTAAATAAAACGGCTATCCACGGAATTACAGATTAATAATGCTGGCATATCCTAGGATTAAACGCAAAAAAATTAAGAAGGTGAAAAAAACTATGTTCTCCAATAATAATACGATTTTAAAAACAGGTGATTGGATTAAGGCAGAATCACCGGAGGGCGAATTAATCATTGGTTATATTGAATCACTGTCAAGTATAGAAGGAATAGTGAAGGTAACGGTTGTTACAAGTGACAATATTCAAACGTTTGGCAAAACAATACCTATTTTAAGTAAACGGGTGAAAAAACTGCCTGTTTCTAATGTTACCAACAAGACACAAATTGAATTCCTCCTAGACTTGGCATTATCAACAGGGGATAAGGAATGGTTTTTGGCGCTTTCTGCGGAATTAAACGCGATGAAGCAGCTAGTTAATGAAGTACATTAAAACTACACATTGAATTCCGTTTGGGTTGAATTTTGATAAAAGGAATATCCAATGTTTATTGGAAAGGGTTAGTCCAAATAGTTGAACACAAAGGTGCATTAATCTAGAAACGGAGTAATGCACCTTTTACATAAGCATTTGCTTAAAGGGTTACATATCTTCATGAAAAACGAATCCACGTAATCTCCTAATTTGTCAGATTAAATTTCGGGACAAACAAGTAACAAAAAGGATAAACGTATTTTAGCAGCACATGCATTTAACTGACTTTCGGCCGTTATTTCCTCTTTTTCATCGATGCTGATCGACAAGAATTTGATTCCCGTCTGGATCTTCAATGATAAAATGTGCTGGTCCCTCTGTTGTTTCAGTTGCTTTAGTCAGCATTTTTATTCCTTCAACCTTAAGTTGCTTTTGAATGTCTCGAATGTCCGTAAACGATTCAAGATTTTCAGCATTTTCATTCCATCCTGGATTAAAGGTCAGAATGTTCTTTTCAAACATTCCTTGGAATAGCCCAATGATGCAATTTTCATTCTTCATAATAAGCCAATTTTGACTAATTTCACCACCAAAAGCCTGAAAACCCAGTTTTTCGTAGAATAACTTGGATTGATGAATGTCCTTTACGTTTAAACTTACAGAAAAAGCACCTAGTTTCATATTTTCTCCTCCATTTATTAATGTGTAAATTAACTTTATTTATTTTTAATATAAATGAGTGCTTTGAAATTCACAACATTTACCATATTATTAAAGTAGAAGTGGTTTATTTCAAGTGCCAAACAAAAATAAACTTTTTTAAAAGTTAAAAATTTAGTTACGAGATGGGAGAGAGTATGGTGAATACATTCAAAGAGAGAAGAAAAGCCAGAAGAGGCAAGAGAAAAGAAGAAGGAAAGGAATCCATATGGTGGGGATTCCTTGATATCTTTTTGGATTTAGCAGAATTAATCGGACCAAGTCTTATTCGGTCTATTCGGTCAGCCATTAAATTCCTGGAACATCATTAATATGATTATTTAAGGGATTGTATTGGATGTGTGAAAATTGATACCTTAGTTCTTTATTTATATGTTTAGTTTTTATATTACTGAGAATCGAAGTAAAAAAATAAAGATTTAGTTCTTCAATAATGAAAGGAGAAAATATGGACAATTTCAATAATGTACCACTAGAAAATGATTTCCCCAATATTGGTAAACCTGCTACAAGAGCTCTTATCAATGCTGGCTACTATAAACTTGATCAATTGACAAAGGTGACAGAGTCAGAAATATTGAAGTTACATGGTGTTGGACCGAAAGCGGTGAGAATACTGAATGAAGCACTTAAAGGAAAACAATTATCTTTTGCTGGAAAGTAAACAAGCTCTGAACTCTGTTTCCTAAAGAGTCCAGAGCTTGTTTATAGTTTGAAATGCCCATCCAGAGAAAGCATTCCTTCCCTATAACTTTGTAGAAGCACTGTTTAAAGTGATGAAACAAACCGATTACATTTATATTCCCTCTCAGTCCAATCAACAAACCATGAAAAAGGTATATGATGATTGGAAAAGTTTCTTCGAAGCCTCAAAGAAATATAAATCCCAGCCTACTAGCTTTTCAGGAAAACCAAAGATTCCTAAGTATAAACCAAAGAATGGACCTACGACTGTTTATTTAACCAATCAAAGTCCACAGGAACCGTCACCATGGCCCTTTGTTATCTTGCTATTACATTCTAAACACCTTATTTTTTTCTATTTTTGAGGCTATAGTGTAAGTTATCAAGAAGGCTAAATAGGAGGCGATAAAAATGGTCCAAGATATAAAAACACGTGTAAAAAGTTTAAATTGGGATTCAATTCAAAACGAATTAGATGAGCAAGGGTTTGCAAAGCTTCTAGCAATTTTAACAAAAGAGGAATGCGACTTCTTCATGAAACTTTATAGTGAGGAAGAGTCATACAGAACGACAATCAATATGACGAGATATCGCTTTGGGAATGGGGAGTATAAATATTTTTCCTATCCATTACCTGAGATCATCCAAAGTTTAAGAGAGTCCTTTTATCCAGAGTTGGCCAAAACAGCAAATCGATGGTTGGGTTATTTAAAGAAACCAGAACAGTTTCCAGATCATCTTCAAGAATTTTTGAGAACATGAAGAATATGAACAAACTAGACCGACACCCCTAATTTTAAAGTATGAAACAGGCGGGTTTAATTGCTTGCACCAAGATTTATATGGAGATGTATTTTTCCCATTTCAAGTAGTATTTGTATTAAATCAACGAGATAAAGACTATACGGGTGGAGAGTCCTTATTAGTGGAACAAATTCCTCGTGCTCAGAGCAGGGGGCATGTGATTACTTTAGAACAAGGCAGTGCTCTAATCTTTCCTAGTAACCATAGACCTGCTCTAGGTAAATAAGGGTATTACAAAAATACGGTTCGTCACGGAGTAAGTACGGTTACTTCTGGAGAACGATACGGTCTTGGAATCATTTTTCATGATTCAAAATAAATATTAAATTTTAATATCTTGCTATTTCATTCCTAGAATTGTAAATTCTTAATTTATAGGGGGTATATTGTAAGGAGAGGTGAGATAAATGACGGATCGAATCAATAATGAATTACAAGAGAGTGAAGAACATGGAATTTTGACTGACGTGGACATGATGACAAATGAAAAGTGGCAAGCAATTATAGACAATGATGCTTCGTACAATAATCAATTTTTCTATGCTGTAAAGACCACAGGAATCTTCTGTAAACCATCTTGCAAATCTCGCATTCCAAAAAAAGAAAATGTACTTATTTTTTTAAACGCAGAACAAGCTCTCCGTTCAAATTTTCGCCCTTGTAAACGTTGCAAGCCTACTAATGAGAGATTGCCTGATAGTGAGTGGGTGGCACTTATCACTGAATACATTGATAAAAATTTCATAGAAAAATTAACTCTAGAAACAATAGCAAATATTGCTCACGGGAGTCCCTATCATTTGCATCGAACGTTTAAAAAAATTAAAGGCATCACACCAGTTGAATATATCCAACAGGTGAGATTAAACGCTGCTAAAGAGTATTTGATTCACACAAATAAAGCGATTGCGGATCTCGCCATATGTGTAGGTATGCCTAACGCGTCCTATTTTATTACTTTATTTAAAAAGAAAACCGGACATACACCAGCACAATTTCGTCAAATGAGTAAAATGGAGGAAATGTAAAAGGGAATCAAAGAAGAAACCAACTCTTTAAGAATGGATCATTAACCGACTATCGTGGCGGATTAGAAATGAAGACATTGCTTTTGGATCTGGAAAGACAGTCTTATCCAGCAATGAGTGATTATTGCAGTACAATGAATGGAAAGGAGGTTCCCTCATGAAAAGTGAATTGTTCTATAAAAACCCGAAAACCATTCTTAATAAAGGTACAGGCTTTCTTTCTAGATATACTCATTCACTAAATCCTTATTGAGAAAAGTTTCAACTTTAAAATGAACGAGATATGCAATAAAGAATGGACATAAATATTACAGCAGTGGGATTTTACATCTAAAGACCCACTACTTTTAACATTCTTTTGAGTATAAACTAGAGGATGTATCATACGAAAAAAACAACCATCAAAAATGACGGTTGTAAATGGGATGATGTATGTTTTAAAAGAAAACGAGCCTAAGCATGGGGCTTATCCATTGACATACCATCATATTATGTAAACTATTCATTAATTTGGCTCTACATGAACATGAACATCATATACGCCATAATCTTTCATCATGACTTTTTCAACATAAGTAGCTATATCATGGGCTTCTTTAATACCCAGCGTAGAATTAACAAGAATAACAACATCTATAACTTCATTATTCCCATAGTTTCTTCCTTTAATTTCTTTTACTCCTTTAACGCCATCCAATTCTTTGATGACATCGTTATAAAGATGGATTTTATCTTCATCGAAACCGTCCGAAAGTTCGAGTGATGCTTCTCGAAAGATGTCCCAAGCAGTTTTACATATTAACAGTCCCACAACAATAGCAGTTACACTATCTAGCCAAGGCATATTTAATTGTGAACCGAAAATACCTATTGCTGTTCCTATACTTACCCAAGCATCCGAAATGTTATCTTTTGCAGCTGCCATTACAGATTTGCTATTAATAGTAAGAGCTAAATTCTTGTTGTAACGATATACAAAATACATAACGAACGCTGAAAAAACACCAACATATGCAGCCATAATATCTGGTGACTCTTTCGTTCCTTGAAACAAAGAGGTACTCGCTTCAATTAACACTTGAAGACCCACCGCTAACATAATAAATGAAGCGACCATTGACGCAATCGTTTCGCTCTTCCAATGTCCGTAGCGATGGTTTTTATCAGGTGGTCTTTGCGAAATCTTAAGTCCAATGAGTACAGCAATAGATGCGATGATATCGGTTGTATTATTTAGACCATCTGCTTGCAAAGCATCGGAATCACTTACATATCCAATAACTAGTTTTAAGATTGAAAGACATATATATGCAATAATACTAATAATCGCTCCACGTTCACCTAATTTAAGGTCATTATACTTGTCCTGTTCCATTCTAGTTCCTCCACTCAAAGTACTTGACTATGATAACAGGTAAAATACGGGTGGGTCTAGAGCAATCTTTTTGCATTGTTTTATATAAATAAGGGACATGCAAATAAGTTGTACAAGGGAAAAGTCTTTACTAAATTACTAAAGGTTAGAGTACTAGATCTTACTATTTCTTTCTGGGATGTGTAGCCTATCTCTTATTTAATGTATAGTAGAGTAGAACATATAAATGCAGAACGTATAGTAACGGCTTTTTATATAGAAGTGGGGGATATTTATGAGAAGAATAATTTTGTCAACAGAGAGTGGTGCGGATTTACCAGAAGAATTAGCTGATAAACATAATGTCCAGGTGGTCCCGATGCACGTGATTATAGATGGGCAGGATTACTTAGATGGTTCGTTACCTGTAACGGATATTTATGACTATTATGAGCGGACAAAAAAAATACCCTCTACAACTTCGACAAATTCCCATGAATATTTTGAGTTTTTCAAGAAGATAAAAATTGATTTTCCTGACTGCGTTATCATACATATTGGTTATACGTCAAAGGCATCCTCTTCCTTTCAAAATGCAATCATCGCAACGGAAGATTTGGATGATATTTTTCTAATTGACGCATTGAACGTAACAGGTGGATTAACTGCGATTGTGATGTATGCAGTTACCTTATTAGAGAATGAACCTTCAATTGACCCTGCCCAATTAGTAGAGAAGATTGAATCAAAAGTTCCTAAATCAAGACTGGCTTTCGTTCCCGGAAGTTTAGAATTTTTAAGGGCAGGAGGACGAGTCAGTAATCTAGCTTATCTCGGTGGAGCTTTGTTAAAAATCAAGCCGCGTATTGAACTAATTGATGGAAATCTTGTTTCAACAAAAAAATATCGTGGGAAAATGGATGTTGTTTCCGAGAAACTCATGCGAGATTATTTGGGTCAATACGACATTGATAAAGAACAACTTTATCTTCTTTACTCTGTCGGACTTAATGAAAAGATCAAGCAGGGGATGGATGATATCGCAAAAGAAACAGGTTTCAAAAATGTAAAATGGATACAAGCAGGCGCAATGATATCTACACATGCTGGACCTGGTGGTATCGGAATTGCAGGCTTAGAAGTATAGTGCGGTCAAATCCAGTACTATTATGGGATTAAACGCCTTTACAAAAAAAGGGTTAAAAATAACCAAAAATGCAAAAAACGCCTTCAAAAATCAAATTTGAAGGCGTTTTTTGACGTTTACGTTCAAAAAATGCCCTTAAATTTGAAAATTGGAGATTCGCTTTACCCCGCCAATCTCGATATCGTAGAAGTGCTGAAGGCGCGGCTGTTACATAAGGCCCTCGCAAAGGACAAGGTGATAAAAAGGTGTCATAAAATATTCACATTCTAATGAAAAACATGTTAGTCAGTCTCGAAAGCTGTATATATATTTAGATTATTAAATTTAGTACATGCGAAATTTTATAATAAAATATTCAAGTCGATGTCGCCCTCAATTAAATTAATCTTGTGAGAGGAGATTTCTATAGATTTTAATAATATTAAATATTGGAAGTTTTCATTTGGATCTTTTAAGTCAGTTTCCAAATAGTTTTTAATGTTATCTAAACGATATAGTAGACCACTTTTAGAAATGTTTAAAATACGCATTGTTGTTTCGATTTTTAAATTATTATTTAAATAGACATAAAGTGTTTGTAGTAATTCCTTGCTCTTTTGCTCCTTTAAGGTAAAGATGGGAGCGAATTTATGCTTTGATATTTGTATGATGTGATCACTATTTGATTCATTTAAAAAAATTGAAAGGATACTAATGTTCTGAAAGGCAGCGATTGAATTCTTTGAATCGGAAAAAAGTGCAAGTGATGCCTCATGATAATGTGAATTTGCTTCGTTTATAGAATGACCAATATTGCTATAACCAATTTGTAGAGGATGATTTGGAAATTGTATGCTAACAATTTGATAGAGATGTTTTAAGATTAAGCCGACTTCTTCTTCATTATTTAGACGATGGAAAATGATTTTGATAGTTTCCAATTCTTTATTGGTAATTAATATACGGTATTTTGAGAGTTGCTTTCGAATGTAGTGTTCGATTTCTTGTTGAATAGGAGAAATGTTCTTGTTCCATTTTAAGATTGCAATCGTGTACTTTTCATTGACATCAATGTTAAAAAAGCGCGATTTGGATAGAATCTCATTATAATTTGAGTGCTTTTTATTGATTAAATTATGTGTAAAGCGATTTTCGTCCATTTCACTTGAATTTGTCTTAATCTGATTTGCCAGTAAGAGGATTGAAACTACATTTGTAAATTTGGTAAGGATTAAATAATCATTTGATGTAAATAGATTTTTTTGAACGCTTATGATTGATAAATAAGCGACAACCTTGTTTTGGATAACGATTGTATTACATAGTTGCGTGTGGTGGTCAAGTGTCATTACTTTTTTGTTAAAAGCGAGCTGCTGTCGTTGCTCAAAGTAATTGGCACCTAATTGTTGACGCTGCTGCTGATCATAATTATACATATCTTGTTGGATAAGATTTGTCTTATTTTTATCAAGACCAATAGAATGTGCAACATTATAAAAGATATCTTCGATAACAAATTTGCGACCAAAAGCAAGGAATGCTTGTTGGAGAACCGCCTCAATAGAGGACCACAAATATCATTACGTGGCCTAGGAGAAATTGTACGCACAATTGCGTACCATAATATCTCTGCTGCGTGGGTAGGTTATTTCTTCCCATTACACAACTCTTTACCATCACACCTTCCACAAGAAGGTAGAGATGAAATGATAAAATCAGGCGGTTTAATCGTTGATGTTTTCGCACCTGTTGGACAAGTAACTGTTGTAGATGGCGGAATTCGGTTAACTGGTACTTATAACTATACAAGCGGTGTTGCGTTTGCAGAGTGGATTGGTTTAGGGGCATTTGCTCAATTACCTGAAGGGGATCGTCCTGAATTTATCATGGGATTCATGCGTAAAGATGAAGTCCAAGTAAATGAAAACTGGGATACATTTGGTTTACGTGGTTCAGGTAGTAACCAGGTAGTTGCATCGGATGTATTTATTCCAAGAAGGCGCGTTTTAAGACTTGAAGTTGCGAATGATACACGTCGCCCACCTAGGGGTTCTAATTATGATCTAGACTATCCATTTTATCATGTGCCATTCTTTTCAGCATTTTATCTGGGATTCCCGAATATGGCACTAGGTGGAGCCAAACGTTTAATCGATGAATATAAGCAGAGAACAGAAGCCCGAGTCCGTCTACATGGGGAGAACGAAAAAGATTCTCCACGTAGTCAACGAATTCTAGCTCAGCTTATGCTGCAATATAAAAAAGCGAATGGATTAATGGAACACTATTACGATTTATTAGCGACGTATGAAACAGAAGGCCCTTATGAAAAAGGTGAGTTTTCTGCAGTCCGTGCGGAAATCATCAAAATTTGTCAGGATATCGCTACGACAGTAATGGTATCACTAGGCGGGGCATCTCTAACAAAGAATAACACGATTGAAGTATTTGTACGTGACATTATTGCAGTTGCCACACATGTTACTTCTTTATATGAGGATGCTGTTTATACGTACGGTCGTAATTTATATGGCTATCAAGGTATTGGTTGGGGATAATAGGCGTTACTTATTTCAACGTTTCTTACATTTTGTAAGGAACGTTTTTTTATTTATTAGCTCTTATCTTGCGAAATTATGATAGGTGTAATGATAAGAAAAGGCCCGATGGGATACTTCACCGAGCATTTTTATTGGAAATAATCCCTTTTTTAAAATGGTTTGGGGTCACACCTGCAAATTTTTTAAAAACCTTTATAAAATAACTTTGATCATGGAAGTTTAAAAGAGATGAAATCTCCGTAAAAGAGTGTTTGGTATAGGACAGTAAAGTTTTTGCCTCATCCACTTTAGCTTGTTGTACAAATTCTATTATTGAAATGCCTACTTCTTTTTTAAATAGATGAGATAGATATTGTGGATTCATTTCAACTAAATCAGCCAAATCGGAAAGGCTAAAATTTTCATAAAGATGGGTATAGATATAATTTTGACAAATATTAATAGGTTTAGAATATTTATGTTTCTTTCCTTTTTCAACTCGTTCGGTAAACTCAAGTAGTGCATATTCAAAAAATTGCAAGACGGCGGTATAATCGTTCAGTTCCTCAAGCTTTTGGATAAATAGATCACTTAGAGTGTAGGAAACATCAGGCATAAGTCCACCATCAATAGCTGATCTTGTAGCAAGTGTGATGCCTGCAATGGTTAAATTTTTTACACTTCTCAACTGACTTGTCTTAGAAAGAACCCCCATTTTCCCTTCTTTCGGTGATTCCTGTAAAAGCTGAATAAGTTCAAACTTTTTCCCTTCTTTCACACACTCGAACATTCTTTTTTCATAAAGGGGGTCAACATACGTCATTATTTCTTGGCGCCGTTCTGATACATGAACGTCCGGCTGTTCGATTTCCATTCTCTTCCTTCCAAGCAACTTATTTTCTTGTAGGATATTAACCACATCCAATTCTTGTTGGTAAATCATATAAAAAAGAATCGTACTTAAATGAATAAAATCCAAGTGGCTATAGACAGGAAGGGAATGGTAATAATGAATCAATTCTTCTGTATTTACGCGAAGCTGAAAGTCGTTTACAATCCCTTTAATTGATTCCTTTGGTACATTGGAATAAAAGACAGGTCCAACTATGATTTTTCCATGAAATTCTTCTCCCAATCGGATGTTAATAGAGAAAAAGTTTCCAAGGTAAGCGGTAGTACTAAATACTGGGAAATCAAGTGTATGACCTTCCGAAAATAGTTGGTTTAATATAGTTTCTTTTGAAAAATCGAAGAGGTTATGTTGAAAATGGATGGAGTGTTCTAAAATCATTTCTCCATTTTTCCCCAATAGAAAGACCGGTAGTTTAAACATGTCAAATACTAGCCTACTAATATACTCTAAATTCATCGCTAACCCCCATTTATAAAAAGTCTTCTAATAATTTTACTTTTTTTCTCTCGATTTTACCATTAATACAAAAAAATAAACAATATAATGATGTTAAGTAATCGGTTACAAGATCACTAGAATAGGGGAGAAACGATGAGAAGAGATATGAGGCAAATGATTTCTCAAATGACTTTAGAAGAAAAAGCAAGTCTATGTTCAGGATTAGATTTTTGGTCAACAAAAGGGATTGAAAGATTAGGGATTCCGTCCATTATGGTAACGGATGGTCCACATGGGCTCCGCAAACAACAGCAAAGTGCAGATCATTTAGGGATTTATGATAGTGTTCCCGCGACCTGCTTCCCATCTGCTGTAGGATTAGCAAGTACATGGAATAAGAAGTTAATACACGATGTAGGTGTTGCATTAGGCGAAGAATGCCAGGCTGAAGATGTCGCAGTCCTACTTGGACCGGGGGCAAATATTAAACGATCTCCACTTTGTGGTCGAAATTTTGAATATTTTTCTGAAGACCCGTACCTATCTTCAGAAATGGCAGCCAGTCATATCAACGGCGTACAAAGTCAAGGGGTTGGGACCTCATTAAAACATTTCGCTGTAAACAATCAAGAGCACCGAAGAATGTCAACGGATGCCATTGTTGATGAAAGAACATTACGGGAAATCTATCTGGCTAGTTTTGAAGACGCTGTCAAGAAAGCACAACCATGGACAGTAATGTCAGCTTATAACAAAGTAAATGGTGAATACGCATCAGAAAATGAATACTTGTTAGCTGATATTTTAAAAGAGGAATGGGGATTTGAAGGCTTTGTAGTTTCAGACTGGGGAGCAGTTAATGAACGTGAAAATGCTCTTTCCGCTGGATTAGAGCTCGAAATGCCAGCAAGTAATGGAATCGGCGAACAGAAAATTATCGCTGCAGTAAGAAATGGAAAGCTATCCGAAGAAAAGTTGGATAGGGCCGTTGAAAGATTTTTAAACATTATTTTTAAAGCAGTTGACCATAAAAAGGAAAACGCTGTCTATGACAAAGATGCTCATCATCGTCTTGCTAGAGAAGTGGCAAGAGAAAGTATGGTTCTATTAAAAAATGAAGACAGGATCCTCCCATTGAAAAAAGAAGGCACCATTGCTGTCATCGGTGGATTTGCAAACACACCAAGATATCAGGGCGGCGGAAGCTCTCATATAAACCCTACAAAGCTAGATAATATTTTAGAAGAAATTGAAAACGCTTCAGGTAAAAATACAAATCTGTTGTTTGCACAGGGGTATCACCTTGATCGTGATGCTGTAGATGAAGAGCTACTTAGTGAAGCGAAAGAAGTGGCAGCTGGAGCTGATACCGTAATCCTTTTTGTGGGTCTTCCTGATCGTTATGAATCGGAGGGTTATGATCGTGAGCATTTACGGATGCCGGATAACCATGTTCAATTAATCGAGTCGATTTCAGAAGTGAATAGCAATATTGTTGTGGTATTAAGCAATGGTGCCCCTATTGAAATGCCATGGATTACCAAGGTAAAAGGATTGTTAGAAGGATACTTAGGCGGACAAGCAGTTGGCGGAGCAATTGCTGATTTATTATTCGGTGATGCAAATCCAAGTGGAAAATTAGCTGAAACATTTCCAAAACAACTAAGTGATAATCCATCGTACCTTAACTTCCCTGGAGAAGGAGATCGAGTAGAGTACAAGGAAGGAATTTTCGTAGGGTATCGTTACTACGATAAGAAAAACTTAGAGCCGTTATTCCCATTTGGTTACGGTTTAAGCTATACGAGCTTTGAATATAGTAATCTATCCATTAGTAAAAAGGAAATGAAGGATTCTGATACTGTTACTGTGACTGTAGATGTGAAAAATACTGGTGCAGTAATTGGAAAAGAAATTGTACAACTATATGTAAAAGATGTGACAAGCAGTGTAATCAGACCTGAAAAAGAGCTGAAAGGCTTTGAAAAAGTGGAGTTGCAGCCAGGTGAGGAGAAAACTATAACCTTCCGATTAGATAAACGAGCTTTTGCTTACTACAACGTAGAACTAAAAGACTGGCATGTTGAAACGGGAGACTTCGAAATTTTAATTGGGAAATCATCCAAGGATATTGTCCTTATGGATACCCTTTATGTACATTCCAGTGTTCTGATAAAAAAGCTTGTTCATAGGAATACAACCATTGGAGATTTATTGACCGATCCAATACTCGCGCCAATTGCTCAGCCAATGCTGGCAAAAATGAATGAAGGTAATCCACTTGCGAGTGCTGAGCTCGAGGGGGAAGCATCTGAAATGATGGCAGCCATGATGAAATATTTGCCACTTCGAGCGATGGCTAATTTCAGTCAAGGTGGATTGACGGAAGAAATGCTAACGGAGATTATTCAGCAATTAAACGAACAATTGGTTAAAACCACTGTGTAAACCTCTTTCATTGAAACACTCTTACCTCGGGTTCGGTATCGAATCGAGGTAAGAATAAATAGAAGAAGAGTTTTTGCAATTTTGAAAATCTATTGGAGGTTAAACCGATGAATACTGCCGTTACACCATTTAAGCGCCTTGTACCAGCATTGACCATTTCAAACATTGGACTCTATGTTGCTCTTATTCCCCCGATGATCTTATTACTTACGCTGAAAATTCAAGCCATTGATCCTAAAAACGTAGAAAGTGCATTGGCATACGTTTTATCCATTGGTGCGTTTGTCGCGATGATTGCCAACCCTGTGGCGGGTGCCATTAGTGATAGGACCCGTCTGAAATTTGGTCGTCGCCGTACTTGGATTCTAATAGGAAGCGTATTAGGAGGAGCTTCAATCTTAGGAATTGGTCTTAGTAATGAAGTGTGGCAAGTAATCCTATTCTGGTCATGTGCCCAAGCCTTCTTTAACTTTATGCTAGCTGCAAATAATGCCTTGATTGCCGACCAGATAGAAGTATCACGACGTGGATCTATTTCCGGTATTTTAGGTTCAATTGGCGCAGTGTCAGCCATAATCGGTATTACGTTAGTCAATGCATTAGGTGAATCTCACATGATTAAATGGTACGTTTTAGCGATCATTCCAATGGTTTGCGCCATTATTGCCATTAGTATGATTCGAGATTCAGGATCTACTGGTTCTCGTAAAACCGAAAAAGAAAAGTTTAGTTTATCGATGGTTATTCCTAGTCCTCGAAAATATCCGGTATTTGCCTATGCATGGCTAGCTCGATTTCTTGTCTTATTCGGTCCTTCCATCGGATCTTTCGGTACTTTATTCATGGTAGAACGTTTTCATTTTACCCCAGCAGAGCTTAGAAGCAAAGTAGCGCTTCTTACTACAATCGGTACAATCATAACTTTCCTCTTTAGTATCGTTGGCGGTTTCGTTTCGGACTATTTCAAACGCCAGAAACCATTTGTTATTGGCGCAGGTATACTAATGGGAATGGCTTTGATGATCCAAGGGTTTACCACGAGTTTTACAGTATATTTAATTTTAGCTGTTTGCTCAGCGATTGGTGCAGGTATTTTTTATGCCGTAGATATGGCTCTTCTGACTCGTGTTCTTCCTAATAAAGAAGATGCCGCTAAGGATTTAGGTATCCTAAATATTGCAAACGCTTTACCACAATCCATTGTTCCAGCTATCATGCCATTATTACTTGGTCTTGGAGGGTATCAGACAGCGTTTTCTGTTATCGGTATTTTTGGAATCTTAGGTGCTATTGCCGTCCTGAAAGTTCCAGAGATGCCAAGAGGAACAAAAGCGGATGACGTAAAGGATGAAACTACAGCAGTGATTTAAATGAGATTCTGCCCGCAATGTACAATGTGCGGTAAGATTTTTTATCAACTTGGATAGGAGTTAATTAACATGCTAGGTACCTGGAATACAGTAGTACAAACCCCATTTGCGAAAATGAAATTTGTTTTTGTTGTTGAAAAAGAGGATCAATATACTTTCAGTGTGAAAGAGCCAGCTCAGTTAAACATGCTTTTTCAATCAGTAAAGGTTGAAGGAGAGCAGCTTCATGCGAAAGGAAAGTACATTCTTTTATTAGAAGAAGCAGCAGAAATTACTCTTACCTTTAGAGAAGACTCGTTTAACGGTTCGCTCAATCTTCATTCCTTGGGAAATCTACAAATTCAAGGGGAAAAGGGGGAGGGCACTCATTAGCAGAAGCATTAATGAGCGAGGTAGAAAAATACCGAAAGTCTGAACCAGTCGTTGAACGGACAGACCAAGAAATTCAACAAGTAGTTGATATGCTTGTGAGTAAGATGACCGTTCAAGAAAAAATAGGTCAAATGAGCCAGTGTTTGGCATCTAATTTCTCTTTCGGAGGAGATGTTGAGTCTGAGCCTGCTGAAAAGCTAGTTGCTGAGGGAAAAGCTGGTTCGATTTTAGGCGCATTTGATAGTAATCGAGTTTTTGAGTTGCAAAAAATTGCCGTAGAACAATCACGATTAGGCATTCCTCTGCTATTTAATGCAGATATTATCCATGGTCATCAAACGGTTTTCCCTGTCCCGCTAGCGTGGTCCTGCAGCTGGGATATGGAAGGAATTAAAAGAGCATGTGCCATTGCTGCAAAAGAAGCGTCCGCATCAGGCATTACCTACAATCATGGACCGATGGTGGATGTCACGAGAGATGCTAGATGGGGAAGGGTCGTAGAAGGGGCTGGAGAGGATCCATACTTAGGATCATTAATTACAAAAGCCCAGGTCGAGGGCTTCCAAGGAGAAAGCCTGCTTAGTGAGGAAACGATTATCGCATGTTTAAAACACTTCATTGCCTATGGCGCAGCAGAAGGTGGACGAGATTATAATACAGTGGACATTTCCGAAGGTACATTGAGAAACGTCTATCTTCCACCTTTTAAAGCTGGTTTGGAGGCTGGAGCCGGGTCCGTTATGAACTCATTCAATGTCTTTCAAGGGGTCCCAGTAGCAGGAAGTAAAACTTTATTGAAAAATTTGTTAAGGGACGAACTTGGTTTTAACGGTATTTTGATTTCCGATTATGGAACTGTTGACGAAATTGCCATTCATGGCGCTGCAAGGGATCAGAAAGATGCGGCTAAAATGGCTGTGGATGCCTCTATGGATATTGAAATGGTCACTACTACCTATTCAGAGTATATTCCTGGACTTATTGAAGAAGGAAGACTGAAAGAAAGTCAATTAGACGAAGCCGTAAAAAGGATTCTTACCTATAAATATAAGATAGGGATCATGGACGACCCTTTCCGCTATATTAGACCAGACAAAGAAGAGGAATATCATTTCTGTCAGGAGAATCTCAAAGAAAGCCGGGAACTTGCTAAAAAGTCAATTGTACTTTTAAAGAATAAAGGAGTTCTACCTTTAAATAAAGAAAACGGTAAGATTGCGGTGATCGGACCGTTTGCTAATAGCAAAGATTTATTGGGTCCTTGGCAATTCTCAAGATACGGTGATCAAACGATTACCTTATGGGAAGGGTTAAAAGATAAAGCTCTTAATATGGAGAATCTTTTGTATGCGGAAGGCTGCAAAGTCGATGGTGTAATCGATGGAGGGTTTGAAGAAGCCCTTCTGCAGGCAAAGCAAGCTGATATTGTGGTCCTTGCATTAGGCGAAAACAGCGATATGTCAGGTGAAGCAGCTTCCAGAATGGACCTAGAACTTCCTGAAGTCCAAAGAAGATTAGCGGAGGAAATGGTCAAATTAGGCAAGCCTACGGTCTTAGTATTAACGAATGGGCGCCCATTGGTTCTAGACTGGTTTGAAAGAAACATGGATGCTATCGTTGAAACGTGGTTCTTAGGGTCCGAGGCCGGGCATGCCATTGCCAATGTACTATTCGGGGATTATAATCCTTCCGGAAAACTAACCATGAGCTTCCCGTACAAATCGGGTCAGGTGCCTGTTTATTACAATCACTTTAAGACGGGCAGACCATTAACAAACAAAAATCAACATGAGAAATTTATATCCAAGTATCTTGATGGTCCGAATGAACCGCTATATTCTTTCGGTTACGGTTTAAGCTATACAGACTTTTCATATTCTGAAATCGAACTGGATAAGAATCAAATGACAAGAATGGAGGAGATTAAAGCCAGTGTTACAGTGACCAATACGGGTAACAGGCCTGGTGAGGAAGTGGTACAGTTTTATATTCAGGACTTATATGGGAGTGTGGTGCGTCCTGTAAAGGAGCTCAAAGGATTTAAAAAGATTTTTTTGAATCCTTGTGAATCGGAGAGAGTAACCTTTACGATTAAGGAAGAGGATTTGAAATACTATACCTCAGACATGAACTTTAAATCTGAGGAAGGGGAATTCAAAGTTTATATAGGTACTAACTCGAAAGAATTGGAAGAGGCAGCTTTTGAATTAGTGTGATAATATAAGGGAATCAGCCTTTTCAATGGGGAGGACTTTTGGAATTAAAACATCAAAAGTCCTCCATTATAATGTTAATTGAAAATGGGGGAATTAGTTACATAACATATTTATTTACATTAAGATGCTTAAAAGGCTTTATATTTTTGGCAAGTATTCGTCTTATTTTAATATAATGGCAAGTTTTGTCGTAATTTTTTGGTTCACAAACGGGTAACTAATTAGTATACTGATTTGATCATCTGAAACAAGGTAAGGGAGATTCAAATGATAAAACAGCGTAACATTATTTTATACATTGGTACTTCAATTGATGGCTATATTGCAAATGATGATGGTACATTAGAATGGTTAGAATCAACAGAAGTAGAAGGAGATTCTGGCTACAATTCACTCCTTGAAAGAATTGACACTGTTGTTATGGGAAAAGGAACTTATGATATCATTCGTGGATTTGATATGGACTATCCTTATAGTGATTATAAAAATTATGTATTTTCTAAATCTGTTAGTGGATCAGATGAATACGCTTCATTTATTGATGAAGAGGTCAAATCTTTCATTAATAATATAAAACAAAAGCCTGGTAAAGATATATGGTTAATTGGTGGAGGAAATTTAGCTCGTGAATTTTTTAAAGAAAATTTAATTGATGAATTCCAATTAGCCATTGCACCGATTATTTTAGGGAAAGGAATATCCCTCTATACCGGAGATGATATTACTCTAAAATACACATTAACGAAAGTAGAAAAATTAGGTCAACTTGCTATGCTTCATTATATAAAAAAATAATTTTCATCATCTTTCCCTTTTTTAGTAGGGGAAGATTTTTACCTTTTCACCCACATTTTTTACTGAAACTCGTTCGAAAATTAATAGATGTTTATATAACTAACGGAGTGCGATTCTTCTAGAAGGAGGTCGCCTTTTTTATTATTCAGCAAGAAAGATTGTGAAATATTGTACTTAACCTATCGGGGGTGCTTTAATTAAATAGCAGCCAACATAGACTCTAGGACATTCATTTTAGAACCACTGAATTAACCCCTCTCGAGTGAGAAAGGCTTTTGTTTTTTTACAAACAATTTACAAAGATTTTTTAGGGTTTTATTCATTTTTGACTAATTCTAAACGTAAGAAAAATAAAAGGAAGGAAGTGGAGAGAATGAAACGTCAAAGGACTTTTTTTATTATTAAAGATCTGATTTTTGAAATCCAGAAACCAGAAATTACACTAAAGCAAATCAGAGTAGCACAGGTTAAAATTGAAAATGAGGAATATAAAGAACTGAGAAAAAAATTCGATGAAGATGTTTTTCATATAGAAAAAAAACCGGAAGGATGGTTTATAACACAGAAAGAGTAAGCCCCACTCTATTTTGAGAAGGGCTTGTTTAAAAATAAAAGATAAGTTCTTTCGTTAACGGGTGCAAGAGTCTAAGATCCAGCTGCCAATATTGGTGGCTTTTTATTTTTGAATTAACGGTAAATTTAGTTGAAGTGGAAAATTAGTAAATAGCCTTTCTTTTATATTCTATTAAACACCACAAATGAATTTTTGTTATTACCGAGTCTCTAAATACTTTCTACATATTTGGTATGGATTTTACAGATAATAACAAAAAAATTAAAGGAATGAGAAAAATGATGGATTTTTTAGAGGATCTACCATCCTTACCGTATTTATTAAAGGCATTGGTAATTTTTTCTGCTGCTGTTATTCTTCTGCGTATCGCAGGAAAGAAATCGCTTGCAGAAACAACAGTCTCGGAAGCTGTTTTGAGGATTTCTATCGGTGCAGTGCTAATCCAACCTTTAGCCTTAAGAAAGGAATGGGAAGCAATATACGCTGGAACTTTGCTTATTATAGGAGTTGTATTATTAGCAAAAATACAACTATGGTTTCCAAAATCTAGGAAATTTATTAATGGAGTACCTTCAATACTAATTAAAGATGGAAAGATGAAGCTAGAAGAGCTAAAAAAAGCAAGATTATCAACAGATGAGTTAGAAAGTGCACTTCGCCTAAAAAAAATAGGAAATGTTGAAGATATAGAATTAGCAATATTAGAGTCGAATGGTAAAATATCGACTGTCCTAAAGCCAAATAAAACACCTGCAACCAAAGAAGATATCAAAAAAATTTTGGATATCTTAGCTGAGAATGGTATTCGTTCTTCTTCACAAAACCAGTCTGAAGGAAAAACGCCACCATTATTTAAAGAAGCTTATTCCGAAGGAGAGTTAGTGGACAATAAAACTCAGTTGCATTAAATTGCAGACTTTTTTCTTATTACAATACATACATAACGTAGCTCGTTTACTAACTAGTTCTTATATCGAAGATCCAGCAGCTGCCATCGATGCAGCTTTTTTAATATTGATTAACCTGTGCGATGCTTTAAAATAAGACATCGTTCATTTTTGATTCAATTTATCAAAACAGATTGTGAAGTATTGTACTTAAACTACCAGAAGTGCTTCCCGTAAGGGAGCGACAGTTTGTGGTGTACCGTGGTCGTTGGAGTCAGACTAACGGATGGGATCTGGCACCATAGTTTATCGACCTTCCTCTCCCAGCCTTAGGAACAGTATCGACGGATTCTATATATTTTCATTCTTTGTGGCGAAGCGCCGATTTTTGAGCTTCATGGATGGCTAACGGGAACATAACTTGAAGATCCAACTGCTGTCATAGGCGGTTTTTCTTATCGTTAGCAGGTTAGTGTAACAAGAGGTAAGGTCTTTACCTTAATTTTCATAGACATTTCGATTCACACACTGATAGAATAATCAGAAGTATATTAGAGGTGGAATGAGAATTGAGAAAAAGATTAGGATGCTTACACGCCCATTATTCGAATATAGAATATATAGAAAATGCACTTTCCCCATTTGACATTGAATTAATACATTTTGTTGACCCAGCATTAATGTATCTAGTTACATCTGATGAAAATTTCCAAGAATTAGATGCTCAAAAAAAAGTTAAAGAGCAAATAGAATGGATTGACCAATGTAAAGTTGATGCTATCCTTATTACTTGCACAAACTATATTGCAATTTTACAGGAAGACCAACTCTCAATATCAGTACCAATTATAAAAATTGATGAACCTTACTTTGATTACATCTGCAATATACAGCAACCTCAGACAATTCTATTTACAAATCCTGCAACTGTTAAAGGTACAGTGGAACGTCTTAAACATTATGCTAAAAACCATCAAATACCTTTAGATTTAGAGGTTATTGTTATTAACAATACTTTTGAATTGATAATGCAAGGACTAAAACAAGAATACAATCAAGAAATTTCCAAGTTCTTAAATCAAATCATTAAAGATGAAAAGAAAGTTATCTCCGTTGCTCAATTATCTATGGTCGATGCATCCAAGCAAGTTGAATATAAGACATCTAAGACTATTATTAATCCCTTGGATACATTAGTATCTTCCATCGTTAATCAATTAGAATTAGAGAAGAAGAATAAATGATAAAACTGATGTGTCCTTATTCAACTAAAGGGTGCTGGAGTAATATTACTATGCTGCTGTTGCGTCTATTTTTCTTTATAAAGCTAACGAAGTTGGTTTTTAATATAAATTAAGGAGGGAGACTGCTATAGGAAAGATACCTGCTAAAACTTTAAAGAAGATAGAAGAGGACATTAAAAATGATGATTTAGGAAAAGCGAGAGATAGACTTCACGGATTAATTTCCACTTACCCTAATGAATTAGAGCTTCGTAGAAAATTGGGAGATATTTATTTTTTATTAAAATATCCATCAATGGCCGGTCGATATTGGTATCTAGAAGAGAATAAGACCCCCGAAATGGTAAAAGCGTGTGCCACGTTCGAAAAATCTGAGGGGAATGATCCATCTAGAATATCAACAGCTTTAAAATTTAAAGGAAATCCTGAAATAATACAAAAATTGCAATTAAATCAGGGGTACTCTCCTTTTAAGGATAAAGTTAAAGAAAAATTAGTGGAAGAACCTACTGAAACATTAGGTGATAAGTTATTAACCATTGGATGTATCTCTATTTTAATATTAACTTTTTCCTTTACATTAATTGGTATTATCACTATTTTTAGATGGATATTTTAACATAGGTCCAAATTCATTAGAAGTTGTTCTTAAACTAACGGTCAGGTAAGTTTAAAAAGGGTTGAAACCATTTTAATAGGAAAACGTATTAATATTAACTTTTTAAAGGGATATGGTTTAAATGAATGCACTCACGATTGGACTATTATTTTTTATCTCAGGCGTAGCTTTCTTCTTTTATGTCCTTTTTAAATATACTGAGAGGGAACATCAAAAGGAACTTGAAAAATGGAGATGGTTCCGTGAGGATAAGTGGAAATGGATTTAGGATGCGGAGCTTGCACTTTTCACAAAGATAGCAGAAAAATCATTTATCATAGCGAAAATTATTTTGCTAATTACGGCTCTTATCCCCGTTGCAATTGGTGCCTTTGCTCTGTGGGTTTACTTCGCTGGGTAAAACATCTTTTTGAACAAACGGGTGCTTAAGTTTCACAACAAATGGACTGTTTCGGCAGTCCTTTTTCATTTATCGTTATTTAACTAAAGGACAGTTTTGTTGAATAACATATGTAGGAGTAAAGGATATAAAGGAAATGATATAGAACTTAATAAACAAGGTGTTGTGTTTTTAGACATTTTATTTATAGCCAAACGTATCATTTGAGAAATGCAAGGGATTTTAAAGGAGGAATATTAGGTGGATATGAAATATCCAATTGGAAAATTTCAATTTGATGGTGAGATTACTAACACTGTAACAATGGATTGGATAAATGAGATTGAAGATTTACCTAGATTATTACGAGATGTTGTAAGAGACTTGGATAATGAACAGCTTGATACATCTTATCGTTCAGGAGGGTGGAATGTTCGTCAAGTAGTACATCACCTTGCGGATAGTCATATGAATGCCTATATCCGCTTTAAATTGGCTATTACGGAAGTAAAACCTGTAATCAAGCCTTATAACGAAGGGGAATGGGCGGAACTTCCTGATTATAAATTGCCAATTGATATTTCACTATCGCTGCTCGAAGCATTGCACGTACGCTGGACCAAACTTTTACGTAGTCTAAGTCCTGCTGATATGGAAAAAACATTTATGCATCCAGATTCAGGCGAAGTTTCAGTAGGTAAAAATATAGGCATCTACGCTTGGCATGGTCAACATCATCTTGCACATATTACTTCTTTATGTAATCGTAAGGGCTGGAAAAATACTTCTACTTAATATACAGAACAGTTCGAATGTACACGTTAAGACCCTTGTGCTCATTTATTAACCATTAAGTAAAGAAATTTGAGATCATATGTGGTCATAATATCACATTATCATTTGATAATAATAATAGGTTAGAGGTTTCATTAAAAAAGGAAGAGTGTAATGGACAAGAGGCAGCGATGCAAAGGGTCGAAAACCAAATTGAAGTTTGGTAATACGGTGAGTTGAACTAAAGGGAGCAAAAATCGAAACATCTAGGTCGCTGGCAAGGTAATGGTGTCTTTCATATTGCTCTAAAGTAAGTGGTTTAGTGGGAGTTAAATACCAGAATGTTGTGTTATGTCACATTTGACTTGAAAATCCCCTCTTGCCATTTGTAGAAACCATAAATAATAACAGCTAGAGTAACGAAAAGAATAAAACGTTCTCAAGGAGTAATATTAACCAGCTTGTAAATCCCTAATATATCTTGAAAAAAATAGTGAATTGGGAAAATAGCAAACATAAAATCCAAAATGATGTTAGTCACAAAATATTTCCAAAAGCTTTTATAAGTAAAATAAAAAATCCATAAAGTTATGACCGGAAAAGCTCCAAAGATACCAGGTACAAATAAGGGTTTCAACCAAGGTATAATTGTCTCGTTAATTATCCAATGCTTTTGATTATTTGCTAAAACGTTATAAATGATCATTAAAAAGGTGGCGAAAATAGATGAGGGCATAAAACGCTTTATTTCTTCTTTATTTAATAAAAATAATGTAAACCACGGAAGAATAAGTATAGTCCATAGAAGGGGCAAAATCTTAGCCCCTTCTAGCTTTGTTGTTTAAATTAACTACTTCACCTTTAGATTGATTTTTTGATGCTGTCCTTAGGCTTTTTAAAGATAAGGTAATGATAATTCCACTAAAAATACTGCTTAGGATTGCACTTGCAATCCCCATAAAAATAAGCCAAAACAACTTATTATCTATCGATTTACGATACAAATAGTTCACCCCAAGTTTGATACTTTATGGTGGTATTATTTGTATTTTTATTAAAAGTATGTGGACAATGAATTGTTACGCATTACGAAGATAATCTGCAATAGAAGAATAATGCTTAATAAATTAACCTGCTTTACTTCAATAAGGAGTAGAGCTTTTTTTCTGTTGTTCCACTAACGATGCAGGTTCAATAAGAAGTTTTAAAAAACAGCCTGCATCAATGTTTACTTGGTAATCAATGATACAGGCTTTATCTATCGGAATTTAATTGTCCTTATATATTTAACTTTAGGGTCCTTCTTTTTAAAATTTAAATTCTATACCGTTTTCTATATAGATTGTGTTTTGTAATCCCCCTCTGTTAGGATAGATGT
>NZ_JAGGQX010000077.1:0-41126 GCF_018613095.1 Bacillus sp. ISL-75 | reverse complement strand
TTACCCTAAATTATGAGACAAAGCTACAAATTTTTCTATATAGTCATTGATACTAATTTCCTCTAATTCAATTGCAAGTGGATGTAGAGATACATACTAAACTGCCCGTTACTTCAATAACATGTAGTGGTATGCGGTGAAAATTTAGAACAGTAGTTTAATTTAATTACAGAACATTTTAAAAATTGGGGGGCTTAAATTAGATATGTGGATTAATAACGGATTTTCAATTTCTACGAATAAAGATTATTTAAATTTATCATTAATACATAACTTCTTGAGTAAAGAAGCATACTGGTCAAAGGGGATACCCAAGCAAACAGTAAAAAAGGCAATTGAAAATTCTCCGTTATGTTTTGGAGTTTATAAAGGTGAAGTAGGTAAAGATGTTTTTGAACAAGTTGGTTTTGCAAGGGTAATTACTGATTTAGCGACGTTTGCTTATCTTTGTGATGTGTTTATATTACCAGATTATCGGAAATTAGGGCTATCAAAATGGTTAATGGATATTATTACAAGCCATTCCGACCTAAAGGGAGTTCGTAGATTTATGTTAGCTACTAATGATGCACATTCATTATATAGCCAATATGGCTTTGAACAGAATGTTAATCCCGAACTATTTATGCAAAAGGTACTTAAAAATCCATATCAACAGTAAAATTTCTTCAACTAACTGGTGCGACGCTTAAAAAAGGCACTGCCCTTCTTAAATTAATTAATGAAAGAGATTGTGAAGTAATGTACTTAAAGTAACGGGTGCTTTAGTTAAAGAAGACCATCAAAATGAAGGTCTATTTTTTTATAGCTTAAATCTCAACATTATCGTTTAACAGAGCCATTGTAATAAAGCACTTTTGACCACATTTTGACCACCAAAATATTAAACTTCGCGTTAAATCATAATTTTGGATTATAGGCTATTTATTTAAATGATTCTTAAATTCGTTTTTTGAATTAACAAAAATATATATTATATAACACTATACGCCATTTTATACTAATCTCCCTTGAAAATTGTTTGAATTTAGTATAAAGTTTATATATACATCACATATTAAACCTGTTTAACATGGTATTAAGAGGTGATTGTATGTGCAATAAGGAGGAAGACATAGAAATGGCAATGGATGTAGCATATACTGAAAAGGAGCTGAAAGAAATGCAAAAGAATGCACGTAAACGAAAAATTCTAGCTCTGGCAAATAAAGCATGTGATCGTAATGATGAAGCTCTAAAAAAGTTGAGTAAGAATTGAAATTTGAATATTTAACTTATGAAGATATAATAGATATACACGATTTAGCGTTAGAACGTTATGGTGGATTACAAGGCCATGACAAGGGTTGTATTGAAGCTAAAGTTGCAATGCCACAAGAGGGATTTGGAGATTTTGAATACTATCCAAGATTGTTTCAAAAAGCTGCTGTTTATATGTATTTTATTACAATAAATCATTGCTTTAAGGATGGTAATAAAAGATCAGGTTATTTAGCTGCCAGTACATTTTTAAATTTAAACGGATATAGAATTATTGTTGGCAATGAAGAACTATTCAATAAATGTATAGAGATTGCTGATAAAAAATCTCGCCCAATACTTGAAGATGTTGAAATGTGGCTAGAAAAATATTCTGAGATATATGATTATGAAAATGACTTAGATGTATAATGGTTACTTGTTTATCTTTTTATAAAGGGAACAGGTAACCATTTTTATTTTAATAGAAACCCTTTACTATTCGTATAATACTAATTTTACGAATAATGGAATGTAGAGCGAATGTTTGGTATAATATTCTATATAATCCCCTTTTGACAAATAACATTCTCGAGAAAGCTCAAGAATTCTTAATCAGTAAAATCAATCCATCCTTTATCATTGTCTTTGGTTCCTTTGCTAATGGAATAACACATAAAGAAAGTGATATTGATTTAGCTTTTTATAAAAAAGAGCGAAATCTTTCCTCCTATGAAGTTTTTATGTTAGCCCAAGAACTGGCGGATATCCTTAAAATGGATGTTGACTTAGTCGATTTAACTCATGACTCTACAGTGTTCCAGGCACAAATCTTTTCAACAGGAAAAGTGATTTTCTCCAATGATGAAACATTAAGGATGAATATTGAGATGACAGCTTTAAGTATGTACGCAAAGTTAAATGAAGAACGTAAATTAATTATAGAAAATGTAGATGCAAGCGGGACTATCTATGAAAATGATGTTATTTTAAATAAGATAAGCGTTATTGAGCGCAGCAAAAAAAGAATTCTCGATGTATATGATCAAAACCCAGAAAACTTGAAAGATTATACAAAACAAGACTCCATTATTCTAAATATACAACGTGCCTGTGAAGCCTGTATTGATCTGGCTATGCATAGTAGCTCAACAACGGCTAGGATTACCACAAACCAGTCGTGATGCTTTTGATATGCTTGAATCCAGTTCAATAATTGATAAGGAAATAGCAAAACGATTAAAGGCGATGGTCGGATTCCGAAATATTGCGGTTCATGATTACCAAACTATTAACTTAAGTATTTTAGAGCAAATTGTTGAAAAACATTTAGATAATTTTACTGATTTTACTAAGCAAGTCTAAAACATTAAGGAAGGCGTCTTTTATGAAATATAAAATTAGAGTGTTTAATAAAAAAACAAACAAAGAAGCAATGAGCATTGATGAAGTTTTCGAATCTATAGAAGCAGCTGAAGCTGAGATTGACCGCCTAAAGGCTTCTCTTTCTCAAGACCTTCAATACGTAAAGGTTCCGGTTAAACAATAAAAGTGAAATAACAACATTTCTGATTTTATTGGTAGATTATTTACCTAAAAGAGTAAGAATTAAATAAAGTACTACATAATATTATTATGTTAACAACAGTTCGTAAAAATTGTATTATACGAACATTTGTTCTATAATGAAAGTATAATATATTTTACTGAGGTGTTTTTTATGGCAATTTCCAAACAACATGAACAATACGAAAACCAATTAGAAATCTTGCTTAAAGAAATGCCTAGTTACGTGGTGGAATACGTGGATGCTAAACAAGACATCCGCTCCCCTCTTACGCTCTTTAATTACGTTAGAGATTTTCGTGATTTCTTTCATTGGTTAATAACCGAAGGAATTGTTAAGTGTGATCAAATTAAGGATATCCCAACAGATACACTAGCAACTCTTTCTCTGGATGAAGCCAGGAATTATTTTAAGTTTTTGTCGAGGAAAAAATATAAAGTATCACAAACGGATGATGAAACGAAACAAATTGATGCTAAGACAGTAAACCGGCATAAGTCCTCCCTCCGCTCCTTGTTTAAATACCTAACAATCGAAGCGGAAGTAGCAAATAATGAACCCTATTTCCACAGGAATGTTATGCAAAAAATTGAAGTAACCAAAGTAAAACAGACTTTTAATGAGCGAGCTAAACAACTAACGGATAAGATTTTTATTGGAGATAAGGATCTAGAATTCTTAGATTATATAAAGGGTGAATATGAGAGTTCCCTCTCCCCTTCTCAACTTAAATATTTTAAACGTGATAGAGAACGAAATATTAGTATCCTCTCCCTTTTTTTAGGAACTGGAATACGGGTAAATGAATTATCAAATTTAAGGATTAAGGATATTGATTTTTCCTCAAAAGAGATCAGTGTAATACGGAAAGGAAATAAAAAAGATACAGTATCTGTCACCCCTTCAAGCATGCACGACCTGCAAAACTATCTTTCCATTAGAAATGAAAGATATAAAGCTAGAAACGAGGAAAATGAGTTTGTATATGTTAAGTTATACAATAATGAACCTAAACCACTAACTAATCGAGCCATTGAAGACATTGTTTACAAATACACTAAGGCGTTTGACAAAAGGATGTCCCCCCATAAACTGAGGCATACTTATGCTACGAACCTGGCAGAACAAACTAATGGTGATATTCCTTTGATTATGTCCCAACTCGGACATACTTCTTCCGATATTTCTTTGCTTTATATAAATACCACTAGAGAAAAAGCAAGACTTGCTGCGGAATCTCTAGATAAACGTAGAGAGAAACGATGACTAAACCTACAGTTTCCTAAACTGTAGGTCGGAGGTTCGAATCCTCTCTGGGACGTCAAACCATGAAAACGCCGAGTTTATGCTATTTTACCGTTGGAACAGGCGGAAGAGAGTATCGCTTGGTCTTCTTTAAATTTACTCATGATCTAGATATTTTTACAGCTCAATATAAAAAGAGTCTTAAGGAATATGAAAACTGATAAAATTGATCCAACAAAATTGGAGTTAATGAAAAGTGACAATAAAATTATTTAATCTTATAACTGAATGAATTTCACAATTCTAATCACTTGTCTCCCAAGCGTTTCAAGGCATGAAAAAAGAGTACCCCCCAAATTCTTGTATAATGTAAGTGACGAAACAAACACAATCAAGAATAGAAAAGAGCTTGACTCCCTATGCCTATTATACGACTCAGAAGCTTGTTTGACATACAGATCGCAATACTAGAGTCACTTGTTAGCTGCTTAAGCTATAAGGTTTTTTTAAGAAGGTCCATTTTATAGGTCATAGTTCAAGCAGATAGCTCAGTAACTGTTTTATCGTTAAAATTTTTAAACTATAATCCAAGTAATAGATTTTGAATTTAAAAAAGAGACAATCGCCCGAACGATTGTCTCTTTACTATTTTTAAGGATGAATCTTAATGATTTATCCTTATTAATTATTTACATGTACTTTTACACTTTTCTCGATCATGGAAAAGATGTTTTTATGGTTGTTTTTTGCAATTTCTACATAATCACTTGTAACTTTTAGCAAGTCGTTACGACGCTCTCTTACATAGTGTACATAATTCTCACTATTTTCCACAAGGTTATTATCAAATCGATCCATTAGATCGAAAGATAATTTAATTGGAGTTAACGCTAGATTCTCTACACGATCAGATACATCTCGAAATTGGTCTGTAAGCTCTGGAAAATCAATCTGTAAGGCATCATTTTTTTTATAAAGGGCGCTTACACTATCAACGATTTCACTGTTGGTCCTTTTAGATTCTTGATAAAGATTTAAAAAAGAATTTCTAAAGTCTTTATTGAACTTAATCGTTTCTTTTACAGTCTTTAGATAAGCTTCTTCTCCACTTTCTTGTAGTTCCTTTGCCCAATCTAACGATAGCGCGAATTGATTCCATATTGTGTCTACAAATGGCATGACTTGATAACCTTCTTCCTTAACTACAGCAGCTTTCTTTACTTGCTCACTTTTTTTTGTCGTTGTACTCATTTTCATTCCTCCTCTTGTCATTGGTGCCTTTCTCTATTGGATCCTTCCTTTTAAATGAAGGGATATAGAGCTCTAGTAAATTAGAATACGTTGTGAAGAATTGATCTAACATTGATTGGTAGGTTTCTAATTGATTTGCATATCCCTTTAAGTATGTAACGCCTACCTCTTTGATTTTGTAACATCGCTTTGCCGGACCATTTCCCGTAGTATCCCATTCAGATGAAACAAGGTTTTCCTTTTCAAGTTTACGAAGGAGCCGATATAAGCTTCCTTGATCAATCGTATGAAACCCAAATGTTTCAAGCTTTTGAAATAGCTCGTATCCATGATGTGACATTCTACTAAGAATTAATAATATAAAAGGCAGAACAAAACTCTTTGATGGTTGAATGTTTGATTGGCGCTATCTTTTGCCATTGGATTATCTCCTTAATTCTTCTATATGTGTAATTTACATCTATAGGGATATTATGTCAATCATTTAAATTATTTGAAATATTAAAAATATTATTTATGTTATTCCGTTGGCACAAGATACGGCTACTACTGATTCAACTGAGCAAGATTCGGAAACACCTTTAAAATGGGTCTAACTTAGGAAGGTAAAATTTCCATATCGGTTAGACCCTCCCGATCCATTTAGTGCCGACGCGACACGTACGGAATGATGGGAAGCGTCTTTTGCTTCCTTTTCAGACCGTAGTGATGCCGCCAATATTTGAACTTGATCATCTTCTTTCTAAAAATAACCTCTCCTACCGATGTATATGGGACAAAAAAAAACACGCCTTTACAGCGTGTTCAAGGATTCTTATCTTTATCGTGAAAGTTCAAAACAGCGATTACAAACATGCCAAAACTAAGCATCAAGGACAGAACTTCGAATGTAGCCATTCATAAATCGCCTCCTTACCCCTATCCTTCCCAGATCCAAGTTTGTCCCATACCAAGGATAGAAAAATAAAAAAAGATGCCTATACCTTTATCATTTATTTTTTGTTATAACCTACCGGTGTAAAAGTTTCATCACCCTTTCCACGGTGCAATGGAACACCCATGCTTCCCACTCGAAAAAACAAATGAGAATGTTCCCGTGATATAAGAAAGAACATAGGAGACAAGTGTCATGATAAGAGATCGAGGTAAAATCAGATGGCAAGGTTTCTTTATGCCTGAACATGAACCAACATTGAAACCACCTCCTTATTGGAATTTCTGTAACGAACAATCATATCGACCTAAACTGGAAACAGTTATGAAGATAAAAAAAGCTCTAAAACAACTTAGTAAAAATGTCCTCGATGATTATTTTGGAATGTGAGGCTTTTTGTAAATGAAATACTTGAGGCGAAATTAACAATTGGTAGAATTAAGGTGCAATTGATTGACTTTGGGGGGAAATTGATTGCAGATGACTGATCCGAAAAGGAATATTCAATAAAAAGGTTCCTCACAATTGTGAAATATATCGATGAAAATGATGTAAGGGTAAAGGAGATAACCGCTACCATACAAAATAACCTAATTTAGTTTTTTATGATAAAAATGGTGGCTGGATTTTGGTGTTTACAACACCTGCCACCATTTTCAGGATTGGTTTCTTTTTTTTGCATATAAAAAGCGCCTGACAGTAGCCACGACTACTCCTGTTACCTGGGCTTGATAATCATTTACCTAAGAAACTAACCCGTAACAAAAAAAATACATTTTTCGATTAGATTTTCCTAAATAGCTCGTTAATCAAACGTATGATTAGTTTTCCTGCGAATCCTTTTACATAAGGGTTTTTATCTCAAAATGCGGAAAAAGAATGCCGAAATTTTGGATTGATTTTTTTAAAAAAATAGCCGAACTGCCGAATTACTATATTAACCTCCATAGGTCGACAAGTTAAAACAATCAAAGTACTAATCAAACGTTTGATTAAATGTTTAATGAACCATTATAAACGAAGGTTTTTTCCTCTAAATTACTAAAATCCTTGTCAACTCAAGTATGTTCTTTTCCTATAAAGGCGCAACCCTAGGCGAAAGATGGAACTTCTCCTTTAACCTTTCATTCTTCTACAAGTTTTCCTAATATGTCCTATTAATCAAACGTTTGATTAAATCTACCCTCAATCCTTTTAACAAAGACTTTTTTCAGGGAAAATAAAAAAAGTATGTCTAAGATTGTTTCGACAGTTCTCATAATTTATCATTCTCTTTTGACCGAATACTTTCTAAACCAGATGCACGTTCTTTTACTTTCCGGACACAGTCTCAATTCTTCTTCATTATCCATATTGGGCCGCATTACATGAATGACTTCCCTCACTGGACTACTGTAGCTAAATTTAGTCAAAACAGAAACATAAATAAAAAAAGCAGCCAGTTTCCGTTGACCGCTTTTAAGCAAGAACACTAGCACCCTTACGCATTTTCGTATTGCTCTAAAGGAAATTTAAGCATAACAAAAAGGCTTCACGGGGAGCGAAACCTTTTTGTTATCAGAGTTCATATTATTCTAATGTCTTGATGGAAATTAAATTTTCTAACCTGCGTTACTTTCTTCTATGGCATGTTGCCAACTTGGGTAGTAATACAAAGCACTCCGCATTAAATCAGGATAAAGTTGTTTTACCTCTTTTTTACGTAGAGAATTACCTTGGTTGTGTAACTTCTGGATCTGAGTAATGACTTCCTTTGATGTGAATGGAACATCCATTTTTCATTCCTCCCTTTCCAAGTTATCTTTACTATTTTTCCCTTTGGCCAACAATATAAAACCTGAAAACATAGTTGCCTATTCTTCGCGCCTATGTTTTAACAAAGTCTAGCATATAGTATTGGTATAGTGAAGAAATCTGCTCCATATAAAAGATCCCAACAAGAATGGAGGTTGATATAATCAGTGTTTCCGAAAGTTATTCTTCAGGGAGAACAATTGTATTCCCTTTTTAACCCAATGGCGTAATAATTCCGTCCATACTAATCTATCTTTCCATTGTTGAAAACCAATGACAGTCATAGGTTTTTCTTTTTCAGACATCTCTTTAAACATATAATCGACACCTTTGATTATGGCATAGAATGTTGCAACAGGAATTAACAATGTAGTCATAAAAGTAGTAATCATTCCTTATCCCTCCATTTTTCCAATTCTTCTTCATCCACATTAATGGCATAACTTCGGCCTTCTTTCTTAAGAAACCCTTCATTCACTAATTCCACCATCATGGCATGAACCTTATTGTTTCCTAAACCTATTAATCTTGCTAACTCATTTACTCGGACCTCTCCTGTGTTCGCAATCCATCGTTTCAGCTGGTCAATCGGTTCTTCCTCTTTAATTTCTTCCAGTTCGCCTTCCACGACAACACCATCAAACAAATGAATAAGCTTATCAAAAATTCCTTCCTCCTCTTTCTTATCCAGTGTTAGAACCGGAGCTTGGAATCGTTCAAACTCATTCTTGCCGCCTTCGATCTTGGCAAAACCATCTCCTCTTCCCAACAACTTTTCTGCCCCGTTCCTATCGAGAATCGTTCTGGAATCCGTTGCTGAAGTAACTGCAAATGTAACGCGAGATGGCATATTCGCCTTAATTAACCCTGTAACGACATCTACAGAAGGACGTTGCGTGGCAAGGATTAAATGAATACCTGCGCCCCTTGCTTTTTGACATAATCGAATAATATCGGTCTCAACTGATTTATTCACCATCATTAGATCGGCAAATTCATCAATCACAAACACAATATAAGGTAACTTTTCTTCGCTTTTTAGATTATAGACTTGAATATCACGGCTTCCTGTTTGGGAAAACAATTCATACCGGCTTTCCATTTCCGCTACTAGCGCCATTAAAATAGCATTGGCTTTTCTCATATCTGTAATGACCGATTTAACCTGCGGAAAATCTTTAAACTGAGAAAATTCAACCATTTTAGGATCTATCAGATACAACATCAATTGTTCTGGAGGAATGCTTAAAATGAAACAAAGAATAATCAAATTAAGGAATACGCTTTTCCCACTTCCAGTTGTTCCAGATACCAGAAGATGTCTTAATTTGGTTAGGCAGGCAAAGATATACCCGCCATTTACATTTTCACCAATTATAAAGGGCAATAGGTTTTCTTCTTTAAATTGCTTGAATTCCTCTGATTCTAATACATCGTTAAAGTAAACAGGTGTACGTTCATCTAACGGAATAAAAATATTAACGGTATCCGGTAATTCTCCGATTTCAATGGTAATGTTTTTATTGCCCATTGCACCTTGTACATCCACCAATTTCTTCGTAATAGAGGTATAAGTGATCTCAGGAGGGACTTCCATTTGCACTTTTAAAAGACTGGCTCCCTGATATACATCGGTTACTTCTAGTGGTTTATCTACAATGCCAACCCTTCTAAAGGCATTGTTAATTGCAGTAATTTTGGTTTCATCGATTTCATCCACTTTATTGGTGCTATAAGGCATGAAACTCGAGGCCTTTTGTATAACTATACTTTCTTCAAGGGTTTTGGAAACACTGGTATGTTTAATGGGTTGTTCCAGAAGCACTTTCTGAACTGCCGAAGCAGCTGTTTTATCACAAAGCACACTATACAATTCACTTTCCGATAAGATCTGATTGGCTAAATCGACCTGGAATTGTCGATTCTCAATGTGCTTAAGAAAGCTCCGCTTATTACTTACTTTTTTAATTGTGAATTCATTAAAAAGTTGTAATTTAACAAGCGCATTTTCTAAAAAAGCGACGAATTGCTTCGCGTATTTTTGTTCAAACATCACAAATCTGCATTCAAATCGATAGTTGGTCTGAAGAATCTTTTGCTCCATTTCCTCAACCTGGTCCCGTTTAATTGTATAATTATTAAGTTTTGTTAAAACTCCTAAAATTCTTTCCTGCCATTTGATGCTGAATTTCCCTTCCAATGGGCGATCATTACCCTTTAAAAAACTTTCATATTGCGAGATGGCCGTTTCCCGCCAGTTATCCTGTCTCTTACAAAACAAAACTTGAGTAAATACTGAAGCATTCGGAACATTATCCATTAAATTAAACAAATCAAGAAACGCATTGGTATCCAAAGGCATAAACAGTGGTTTGGTTAACACCAATTCATACAAATTTATTTCCTTTACATCCTCATTTTGAAAATTCCAATCCTTTTGAAGGCACTCTCCTTCTCTTTTGTCAAAGGATGGTGTAAACAAATACTCTTCTTTATAATCCGAAATCGAATATTTCTCAAATCCGTAAACACCTTCCGCAATGAATCTGGACTGGAGAATTTGTTTCAATAATTGGTTGTTATAATCTTGAATTTCATACACATTGGTTTTCTCATTGACTATAGGGGTTTTATTCATTATCCGTGTTAGTGACATATACTCATCTATTACTCTTGACTTCCTTCATGATCTGAGCACCGCTAATCAGTAGCACCGTGGTATTCACCAAAACCATAGTTGTATTTAAAATTAATATCAATCCTGTTGTTGTTATCATATCGAACCCTCCCATTTTTTAATAAGCTTTCTCTTAATGGAATTCAGTGTATGCTGAATATGTTGTGCCCACAAAAGACCACCATAAAATTGCTTACCTAGTACCGCCAATAATCCTAATTTCACTAATATCATGACTTATTCTTCCATTTCACTAGTTTTCCAGCAAACTTTTTCACTGGATCAAATTTTCTATCTTTTAAGAGAAGTATTCTTTTTGTCGCCTTAAATGATGCTTTTCCTTCTTCGATTGAATCCAATATATCCGTCTTATCACCTGTCATGGACTTCACAAAACGTGGTGGATTGGATAGGCGATATAACCCTCCGCACACTATAAGGAGCTTGATAGACAACGTGTAAATTCCGCCTTGTAATGATTGGGTAGTGAAAATGAAAATTCCCATCATTAATATGAATACCGAATACACCAGCTGGACCATTGACAAAGACTTTACTTTGTTCCACCAAGTTTTAAAGTAATGTTCGTGTCTTTCAAATACCCAACAGGATAGAGCCAGGGGAGTAATAGCTGCCAAGCAGAATAAATCCCACCATCTTCTACCTGCCTGGAGACACACTGGAATCAAAAGGGCAATCGTTGTCAGATCAAACAAAATAACGATTAAGGTATCAAAGAACCCAAGTGTTTCACCGGCGATAAATCCATTTACATTTCCTCCATCGATTCCACCGCCAATTTTTGTAATGGCATTGGAAAGTTGATTCAGAAACGTAAAACCTGTGTTAAAAGCAAAAGGAGCAAAACCAGAGACGGCTACTGCAATGGAATAACGCTTTAAAATTTTCTTGAAATCCGTATGCTTTTTCTTCAACATCTTCATGAACGATTCGTAAATTAGCAGGAACGTAACAAGTGAAATGGAAAGTAGGGAAAAGGTTAGGGAAGTATTCTGTATAAATGGATTATCAAAGATGATTAGAGGAGTTTGAAGTGCAATTTTGGAAAGAAAATGATAAACGCTAGTGAATAAATCTGCTGTTAACTTTGGTAAAGATCCAGGTAAATTATTTAGCCAATCCAAAGCCACTATAATTTTTGCGGTGATATATTCGATATTGGCATACACAGTCTTAGTTGTTTCCACAATGGAAAATCCATCATTTTGACCTTTGAAGTTGTGAGTTAACACTCCTTGATTCTGTAAAAGCATATCGGATACGGTTGCAGCTTGTGCAGTATGAAAGACAGAAGTCAAACTAGCGGTAGTCATTGCCGTAAACGGTATAGCCACTTTCTTTAAAATGGACTGATAAACCATCCGGAGCCGCTGAAAAGTAGGCTTACCACGTAATAAATCAAGAATACGACTGGAACGGCTACCATCACTTGAACCAGACCTTTGATGATGTCTACAGTCCATTCGTTTGACTCTTTCCGATTTCCGAGCATCCGCTTTACCCCTGCCGCTACCAAAAGAATGGCCGCAAATACGACCGCTGACCCCACTGAGATCACCAGTAACTTTAAGAGAAGTTCCAGTAGTTCTGGCGGAATGCCTTCGGCTTTCGTGGGAAGTGTAGAAGCTCCTGTGCTCGGAAAAGTATTGGCCATTGATTTTAATGGTAATACCATGAAGCTGCTTGCTGTTGCTAGAAAGGTCTGAACGATTCGTTTGTATTCCTTTATTTTTTTCTTTGGAAGTTTTTTCACCTCCTCCACTAGTGTAGGGATATGAAAATTTATCTGATTATATCCAGTCATTTCATCCTCTATAATGTTTGGGGATGAATAAGAATAATTAATCAGCGGATCTGGTTCTTTGACGCAAAACCTCACCAACTTTTTTGGCTCCATCAGATTCACCCTTTTCTTTCTTTTTCTTGCTTGGCTTCCATTCATAATTATGGAAGTATGAAAATGCAGTGGAAATTCCAATTCCTGTTCCCAGTACAGCTGCCAACTTCAACGCTGACATGACGATAAAAGTCATATGGCTCCCTCCAAGAAGTTGTAAATTTTTAGAATGATTTGTAATGTTTGAATCCACTGCCTTTAGAATGGTCTTTTAATTTAGCCAACTTCGGCCTAAAATGTTTAATTACATATTTGCTGGCTATGACAATGCAAGTGGTTTGAATACCAATCAAAGCTGTTATCATATGCAATCACCTCCAGTTTTAGTAGTGTTTTTAATTTTATTACTACTTTTTTCTTTTTAGAATTTGTACGATTAAAAATAAATTGTAATTTTTTAACTAACTTTCTTCGGGCTCCGCGTCCTTAATACGATGCAAGCATTCGTTTAGGGGAGGGCAGCCTAGTGCAATCCAAATTCGAAGAAAGTAATCCAATGAAGGTTGAGAGCGATTATTAAGGATAATGCTGATATTTCCAGCATGAATATTTGTTATTTCAGCTAAATCCTTTGCCCTCATTCCTTTGTCTAACATGATTTTTTTAAATGAATTTTCAAGGCGATAAGGTTTACCCAGATCATCGATGCCAGCAAAAGAATCTTCACCCTTTAACCATTTCAGCACCTGGATCACACTGCCGGTGACAAATTCTTCAACACTTGATACTTTTTTATCCTCTTTATCAAACTGAACACGCTTATTTCGGTACTCAATGATGTCCAAAATTTCTTTGTAAAATTCTTCATTTAAAAAAACCGTGATTTTTTTGTAATTGGCCATGTATATCACTCCTTTCGAACATCCATACTATATTCATACAAACCAATAATCGTAGCAGGAGGTCATAAACATGATGAGTCTTAATAAAAATCGTGATGACAAAATCGAAGAAATCATTGGAAACAACGACGATAATTAATAAGGAGCTGATTGTCAATGCTACAATTTGGCAGCTGGTTTACACCTGATTATAAATCCGCTTGGGAAGTGCGCTTAGAATATACGAGTGATTACATCATAGAGAAAACTGGATTGAACAGAAGCGAATTGACAAACTTACTTCACTATCTGGATGAGCAAAATATTATCAGGTAAAGATGCAATCAAATGCAACTTTATCTGGGATAATAATGAAATAAAATGAAGATTCAGCTCGGATAATGAATGATTCACTGCATTCATATGCGCCTGCATGTAATCCATAAAGCTCATTTTCAATTGAGTCACTCGGGTGCATGTTGCACATATTGTTTTACGTTCATGTTTTGGATATCATTGACGTAGGGGGAAGGGTCGATAGACCTTCCTCCTTCTTTGAGGCCGATATGAAGATGATAACCTCCATTAACGCCAACTACATGACCGGAGTTTCCTGTATAACTTAATAAGTCTCCTGCATGCACTTTGTCTCCAACATTCACAGTCGTTTTTGACATATGATCATAAATCGAAACTTTTCCATCCTCCCACCTAACTAATACGCCATTTCCGATATTGTCTTTGTAGTGCGTTACCTCCTCAACGATTCCATCTCGAATAGTTCTTAAAGGAGTTCCTTCTGGCATTGCAAAATCGTAACCCGAATGCCCTTTTGAACGAAACGTTTCTTGCGCTCAAAAAGTCGATGTAATTTTATACATGTTAACCTACCCTTTATTAGATTTTTTATATAGGCTGCTCTTATAGATTGTTTTTTTAGGAAAGTAATTTTTTCGTTCGTTACTGGAAAACGAAAAGGGTGCTTTTTTTCGTTACTGGGCTTTTCAGTAATTACTGAAGGCTCAGTAATTACCCTAGTAACGAGTTAGACAAGATTTCTTAGCGGGATGAGTAACGAGTCAGTAACAAACGAATAACGAGCCAGTAACGAGTTTTTTCTTTCCTAGAATAGAATGATCTCCTTGTAAATTCACAATTTTCTTGTGATAAAAAACCTCCTTTCTTAATTTTATGAGTAAAATACTTGGTTATATTCATGGACTAATGAAAAATTCATAATTTTTTATGTTTTTTAAAAGGCGAGCAATTTCCAATAATTCCCCCTATTGACTTTTCCTATGCAAGTGCTTACTTTTGTTCCAGTAAAAACTTGACGAAGGGGAGAGATGAAGGGTAATGGAGAATATCGTCATATTAAAAAATGCTGAATTTGTGGAGTATTCATACACTGATGGTTCAAAACAAATGGTTGGTATGGTTAGAGGGGGATAGCTTTGTAAATATGAACCTTCCTACTGATCCAAATCCAAGACAGTTTTTATCATTTGCGAATCCGCACTATAAGGATATGGTTAAAACACTTAAGTCTGAACAGCATATGTTTTCAAGAAAGAATTCTGGAGGCATTACCATCTTTGTTTATTCTTGCGACAGTAATGGCGATGGTTCCGATTCCCTTACATTTAATAAAGGAGACGGAATTGCCAATGATGGTCAAACATACCCTGCGTTAAAAGTACATGGTCGAGTGAACAGTCTTGTAAAAGTAACCCTTGAAATTGGCCTTAGCAAAGACCACGTTGGTGAAGTCGCCAGTGCCTTAAACTTTAGCAAAAAGCTTTTAAAGCTACAGTCTACAGAATAAAGAAGGGGTATTCTATTGGCACAAAGCTGCTATTGGTAGCAAAGCCGCTCACATTATTTATCATGAGGGAGACAATAAATTTCAAAGTTGAAGTTTATGACAATGTTGTAGCTGTTTTATGTGCCTTTCTGTTTTTAAGGTAAACCACCACGGGCAAGTACATGGTGTTCAAGGATTATTTGTTGCCGATAATAGTGTCCTTCCTACTCTAACAGCCGCAGGTCCAACGCTATCAAATACAGTATTAGCTATAAGACTAGTAGACCATATTGTCCGTCAGTCTGGATAAAACATTTCTAACTCAATATTTTTTTACCATTACAAAAAAGGGAAAGGACCATTTGGTTCTTACCCTTTTTACATATACGAAATTAATATCTTATTACCAATCCTTATCTTCTATTCTTTCTTTGTTCTGTTAAATCAATGGTAAGCTGTTTCATGCGCTGCTTCGTTAATGGATATAGAAAGACTAATATTAAGAAAATCAATAGATAGATGGCACCAGGTACGATGGTAGCCAGTGCATAGATTCCTTCCAAGGTACTCTCTATTTGTACTTGACGAGCTGAATTATAGCCTATGGCTGTAATGGCAAAACCGCCGATTCCACCAGCAATAGCTTGACCAACTTTGCGGGCAAAGGAATAGAATGAATAAACCGTCCCATCTTCTCTTAGTCCAGTTAATAATTCATGGTAATCGATGACATCTGTCACAAATGCCCATATCATCGTATTAAAGAAGGCATATCCAAACATTCCAATAGCTGATAACGCAATGTATTGAGATGTAGATATATTCGGAAGGAAGAATAAAAGAATATATACAGCTGCAGCAAGTAACATTCCTATTGAAGTGGTTTCCTTTTTACCGAATTTGTTCACTAACGGTTTTACTAATGGAATGGCGATAAATACGGCGACAGTTTGAATGATCCCTACAATACTTAATGCTGCTGTATTGCTGAAGTAATCTTTAAACAAATAAACGTTAACTGCACCAATCAGCATCGTACTCATCATGAATATTAGTGAAGCCCCAAGGATTGAAATTAATGGTTTGTTTTTTAATAGACCTTTAATTGTATGACCTAGCTTAGCTTTTGACCCTTCATTTTCCTCCAGCACGATCCGTTCAGTAGTTAATTTATAACAAGCAAGGTAACAAGAGTAAGAAAGAATGCCAAAAATTACGGCTGCCATTAGAAATCCATTTGTACTTGCCTTATTGTCTACAAATATTAGTATAGGTCCAACTGCATTGATCATTAAGCTTGCCGACATCGCACCCATTGTTCTGAATGTTGATAAAGATGTACGTTCCACAGGATCATTGGTAATAACTGAGGCCATTGAACCGTACGGAATATTAACCATACTGTAAAACGTTCCCCATAGGATGTAAGTGACAAAAGCATATGCTTCATAAAACCCGTTTGACATTCCAGGGATATGAACGAACATTAATACTCCAGAAATAACTAGAGGAAATGACATTCTAAAAATCCAAGGTTTAAATTTACCATGCTTACCAGGTTTTCTAGTGTCAATAAACCGTCCCCAGGTGACATCTGCAATGGCATCCCACAAACGTGCAACTAAAAAAAGAATCCCAACAAAAGCTGCACTGATCCCATAAACATCGGTATAATAAACCATTAAGAATGAGCTTACTAAAATAAAGAAGAAATCGTTCCCGAAATCCCCAAACATATAGCCAATTTTATCTCTAAATCCAAATGGTCTAACCTTGTCATTTGAAGAGATAGTTTCAGGGTCTATCCTTTTTTGACTTGCACTTTGACTCATTTCAATCCCTCATTTCTTTAATTCCAAAAAAGATTATCGTTTTTGATCCAAACTATGTTGTCCTTCGATAAAACGAACTGTCCCTGTTTTTGCACGCATAACAACGGAGTGTGTTGTTCCAATTTTCCCTTTATATTGCACACCTCTTAAAAGTTCACCATTGGTTACACCTGTTGCAACAAAATAGGCATCATCGCCTTTTACGATGTCATCCATAAATAGAACCTTATTAAAATCGGTTATGCCCATTTTATTTAACCTAATTTTTTCTTCTTCCGTTTGTTGAATCAGTTTGCCTTGAAAGTCTCCACCCAGGCTCTTGAGCGCAGCTGCTGCTATTACACCTTCAGGAGCTCCTCCAGAGCCAAGCATGATATCAACACCTGTATTATCAAATGCTGTATTTATTGCAGCAGCAATATCACCATCTTGCATCAGCTTAATTCTTGCTCCCGAATTACGGATTTCCTCAATCATTTTTTCATGTCTTTCTCGATCCAATATAGCCACAACTAGATCTTCGATATTTTTATTTTTTGCTGCTGCAACGGCCTTTAAATTGTCAATGAAAGGTGCATTAATATCAATTTTCCCTGCTGATTCAGGACCCACAGCAATCTTTTCCATATACATATCTGGAGCATGTAATAAATTGCCTCGCTCTGCAACTGCAATGACAGCAAGAGCATTCCAAGAACCTGCAGCAACAATATTGGTTCCCTCCAAAGGGTCTACAGCAATATCAACTTCTGTCCCATCACATGTTCCTAATTGTTCGCCAATATACAACATGGGTGCTTCATCCATTTCACCTTCCCCTATAACAACCGTCCCTTTTATCTGAATTGAATTAAACATTTCCCTCATAGCTTGTGTAGCTGCTGCATCCGCTTCTTCTTTCTTACCTCTGCCCATCCACCGTCCAGCCGCTAGTGCAGCAGCTTCTGTTACTCGAACCAGTTCCATTGATAAATTTCTATCATTTTTATTATCTCCCATTATTGTTTGAAATGATTTTCTATTAAATAAAATTTACTTTCGTTAATCTTCAATTAAATTATCTTGACTTCGAGATAAACAATAAAAAATAATTCCTACTTTCTATGATTTATCACACCCAAATCCATTAACTTGCCTTTCTCATGATTCCACTCTTCGAATAAAGGTTAAATACTTGAGCTGGATGTAAAAGCCCCTGCCTATAGAACGATAACCCTTTAAATTATCTTTGAATTTATTTGCTTTATGGTTAGGAAATGGAGTTGAAAGTAAAACCATTCCATTAATAAAATAAATTGCTACAGGCACGAAAAAGGATAATCCATAGAATAAATCGTGAGAAATAAAAAATACAATCATAATCGGTAAAAGAGTTGCCCCTACTGAGATAAACGCCTTTAGCAAAACAGTCGCTGAGCCTGAATTCTTTGGAAAAAGCTTCAACCAGGGCTGGAAACGTCCCAGAATCCATAATAGAAAAACTAAAGCCTGCTATAATGCGAAAACAAATGCTACTTGGACGTTAGGGGCTAATGGAATACCTGCTATAAAATGAATAACAAGCGGTTTTCTTCACAATTTATCTGAAAGCCTTCCTGAAAAACTTAATGTAACAAGTTTACCCAGCCCTATTGCTGAAATTAATAAGCTAATTCCAAGAGAATCAGTACCAAATTGTTCCGACAGGAAACTCATATTAGATACTAAAATGATATTCATCATCCCTAATAACAAATAATTAAAATAATTAATATACAAGCTTGAGGCCATTCTAAAAAATGGACTTCTCATAAAGACCTCCTTATATTGCAATTAGGTAAATCTCATTTACCCTTAATTAAATAATCTTGATTTCGAGATTATTTTCAAAAAAATATTACTCTTCTATTCTAGTTCCATCAGATTAAATAATTAATAACTAAGTAACTTTATATAACCATAATAACTTTTTTAAATTTAGCTGTCAATTTATATGTGTCAAATTCGTGAACGAAAAAGAACAGATTCTATTCATTTGGTAATTTGGTTCCAGTAAATACTTTATTTTAACAACTAATTTTGTTATTATAAATATATAGTTATTAAAAATAACCAAGATACTATTATGGGGTGTTAATAGATGGATGTAGAAAATAAATTATGCAATAAAGTTGAAGAATGCTACCATATTATGGGAAAGAAATGGATGGGTCTCATTATTCATGCTTTAATGGAGGAGCCAAAAAGATTCAGTGAAGTTCATACCTTCATTCCCGACTTAAGTAAAAGAGTATTAAATGAACGGATGAAAGAGCTCGAGGAAAATGGAATTGTATTAAGAAATGTTATTGCTGACCGTCCTGTACGGACCGAATATTCTTTAACCCAAAAAGGGACAGAACTCGGACGATCGCTCAAAGCTTTAGAGGAATGGGCAGATAAATGGTTATAAATTAAAAGATCTCTCTAATTTTCAGAGAGGTTTTTCACTGCATTTTAATTTCGTTATTCACCGTAGCTTACAATCAAATTAGCGATATGTGCATAATCTCCTCCTGCAAGTAATGCGCAATTTTAGTTATTTCCTCATATAAAAAAGGCGGCAGAACCGCCGCCTAAACTTTAAAAGAACGTTTTACTTAAAAGGTTAAAAAATGAATTTCTACATCTCTGGATGCACCTGATTATTTCAAAGAAACTTTACCTTGAATTTCAATTTTAACATCTGCTTTTTTCAATAAATTTCCGACGTCGCACCCTTTATCTGCTGTTTCTGCCGCTCTTTGTGCGGATTGAATTTGTTCTTCTGTTGCATTTTCAGATAAAACGATATGAGGATAATGGGTAATTTTAAACTCATTATCAGATATATTTGCCTCAGATTTCACTGTAACTTCCGCCACAGGCAGTTTTCTGCTTTCAAGAACAAACGTAAGAGTTGCAGCATAACAAGTCGTTACTGAAGCAACGAGTACCTCTTTTGGATTTGCTCCGGTCCATCTTTGCATCTTCTTTTTGTAAGACTATAATTAACATTTTCTCCGTCTCTTAATTTATTTAAAAATGCATCATGTTGTTCTTTTGTCATATTATGCAATGATGGAGGTAGAGTCATTCCTCTCAGTTCCTCGATTGTCCAGCCGAGTATATCTGTAAAAGTTGGATTTGCATGTAAAATAGCACCATCTTGACCAATTAAAAAAATAGCATCATTGGTATTCTCCCAGATTAGTTCAAATGCTTCTTACCCAATTTTCGGATTATCTAAAATTTGACTAGCCATTTTCATTCCTCATTTCTTCTATCCCTATAATTTTCGGCTAATTAGAAAAGAAGCCAATCATCCCTTTGTATTAGCTCTCTGTAAAAATTTTATTTAAGATAAATTAGGTACTTTTACCTTTATATACATTATTGTTGCAGAGCACCTTAAGTATTAGATAATCTTAAAGATACAGTAATTTAAGTTCAAAATTTCGGCAAAAGTTGCCTACTCTCCTTTTAGGAAGGTCACTCACTATAATTTTGTTTTCGACCAATTTTTATTATAATATGACGAACAATAAATCCAATTCCCTGGAATAAGAGACATCATTGGAAGCCAAATTGGACCAAATGCTATGCCAAAAATCTTATTAGGTGAGTACATAAGACCTATTGTTACAAAATAGGCTCCAAAAGCAAATGGGACAAACGATAAGCAAGGATTTCCCCCTTCCGCAAATTTATAAGCATCATACATGGAAAACATATAAACACAAGGGTAAAACATAATCCATTGGTGATCAACCACTCTTTCAGCTTCTTTTATTTTCCCAAGAAAACTCAACATAATAGCTTGGTTAAAAAAACTGTTCACATTAATGGTGAATTCCAAAACGATAAACATAATTCCTTTAATAAGGTGACCATTTAGCAGTTGCCCAAAGCCTGGGAAAGCAACGCTCCAAAGTATTGCCTCCAATTTAGTTGTCTTTTTCATTAAATATCAGCCTTTAATATCGGTATATATGATGCTTTACCTTACAATTTTGATTCGGGACCTTTTGTTTCTCTTATAGATTTTTCCACTAATTTCTGAAACCCATATATAATAACTGCTAAAGAAATACAAAACACATACCACATTGTATGACTTAATTTTTTTAATTTAAATACTCCTACTCTTTCCCATATTTCCGCAAAAGGATAAGCACAAATAACATCCAATACTGCATTTGTAACGAAAAATTTTAAAAAATTGCCGTATGTCAGTTTAAATATCCATAGTGTGGCTACAAAAAAAGGACCCAATATATATGTAAAATCAACCAAACCGGGAGATATAGGATTTTTATTTATCCACCATTTTCTCTTATTAGCAATAACACTGAACATACTTATAAATAAATTAGTAAAACTTGCTACAGGTAAAAACCTGAAAAATGATTTTTTCCCAAGAAAAGGTACCGTTAGCCATGGAATGAATAGCATTCCTAAAGAAAAGACCACTTTTTTATTATTTTTAAACATATACTTGCTCCTTTAATTGGTATATTAATTTTAAATCTATGGTTCCAGTCTTCAACCATTTTGCCATTTTTAATTAACAACCTCTAAAGTAACATCAATATTCCCTCTTGTTGCTTTTGAGTATGGACAGAATTCGTGTGCCTTTTGTACTAGCTCTTCTAATTTTTCCTTTTCAATCCCATGTCCTTTTACTTGTAACGTTACAGCAATTTTGAATCCTTGATCAGCTTCATCTTTTAAGAAACTTACATTTGCAGTTACCTCTGAATCAAATTTGACACGCTCTCGCCTTGCAATGTTCTGTAAAGCCCCATCAAAACAAGCAGAGTAGCCACAAGCAAACAATTGTTCAGGATTTGTGGCATTTGGTAATTCACTTGCCCTTGGGGTTCCTGGCATGGCTAAATCCATTTTTATATTGCCATCAGCTGATTCCACTCTTCCATGTCTTCCCCCAACAGCTGTTGCAGATGAAGTAAATAAAGGTTCTTGTTTTGTCATCGTTTTTCTCCTTTATTGTAAAATGTTAGCACGTTACATATATTAAAAGTGACCTAAAAACCTTACTTTAAATATAATTTCCTACCTATGATTTCTTTGGGTAGTATTTACTATTCCCTCGAGTTTAAAAGTATTTTCTATGTAATTAAAAACTAATCGAAAAGTTCCGATTAGCTTTTTTAATTGATTTAGTTTTTATTGGTTCGCTTTTTTTACCCATTCTGCAACTGTAACAGTACGCTTTGCTTGATGTTTTACAGCTGCTTGAACATCTTCAATCATTTTACCATCTTGACCAACTGTAACACTTGTTCCATATGGGTTACCGCCAGCTCCAAATGTAACGGGATCTGTATAACCAGGAGCGGCCACAATTGCCCCCCAATGGTACATTGTTGTATAAAGTGATAAAATAGTTGCCTCTTGACCGCCGTGAGGGTTTTGTGCAGAAGTCATTGCACTTACAACTTTATTCATTAGTTTCCCATTAAACCAAAGACCACCAGTTGTATCTAGGAATTGTTTCATTTGAGCTGGAATGTTGCCGAATCGAGTAGGCACACTGAAAATAATTGCATCTGCCCATTCTAGATCTTCTAATTTCACTTCAGGTACATCTTTTGTTGCTTCCACATGAGATTTCCAAACTGGATTCCCTTCAATAGCTGATTGTGGAGCAAGTTCAGGTACTTTTAATACTTTTACTTCAGCACCAGCTTCCTTTGCACCCTCTTCTGCCCATTTTGATAATTGATAGTTTGTTCCACCCATGCTGTAATAAATAACTGCCAGTTTTACATTTGTCACGTTTTCATTCTCCTCTTTTGCTGAATTTCCAAATAATTTGGATAAAAAACCCATGTTGTTACACCGCCTATTATTTACTTATTTTTAATTTTTATTTATATTAAAGTGCTTTTGCATTGGTTGAAGCCCTTTGAAAGATTAGTTTACTTAATGAGAATAGCTTGCTTCCATTAATGACAAGATATACGGCAATAGCTAAGAATGCTAAGTCTAATTCATAACCAGCCATTTGACCATTGCCTAAAAAACCAATTGCTAGTTTTACTTTTAATGTTGCTCCGATCATCAATAATGCAAACAAAGCTGCTACTAGTCTTGTTGCCAATCCAAGGATTAATAGGATCCCTCCAATAATTTCGAGTAAAGCAACTCCATATGCCGTAACTCCTGGTAAGCCCAGACTTTCAAACCATCCGGCCGTGTTCTCTATTCCACCTTGAAACTTTACAACTCCATGAATAAAAAATATTGCTCCTAATGTAACGCGTAAAATAAGTGCTCCAATTTCATTTTTTAACATCTTCGTAATTCTCCCGTATAGTTATTTTATTTAGTTATAAAATGCTTTCGATACCAATTTGCGGCAGCTTCTACTTCTTGACTGGTTAATTGATGGCCTCTATTTTCCCAATGAAGTTCTACCTTCGCATTTGCCTTTTCTAATAAAGACTGAAGCTCTGAAGATTCCATAGGGGAACAAATGGGATCATTTGTCCCCGCTGCAATAAATACTGATTTCCCTGTTAAATCAGGAAGGTCAATTCCTTTTCGCGGCACCATAGGATGATGAAGAATCGCACCCTTTAATGCATGTTGATAGTGAAATAATAAACTAGCAGCAATATTTGCTCCATTTGAGTAACCTAAAGCAAGAATATTATCGCGGTCAAAATCATACTTTTCGGCAGCTTCATCTAGAAACTCGTTTAATTCTTTTGTTCGAAAAATAAGATCTTCCTCATCAAAGACACCTTCTGCTAATCTGCGGAAAAACCTAGGCATGCCATTTTCTAATACATTCCCACGAATACTTAATACATTTGCCTCATCATCAATCATTCCTGCAAGTGGCAGCAGGTCTAATTCATTGCCTCCAGTACCATGAAGCAGTAACAACGTTGGTTTTGTCGGATTTTGTCCCTTATTGAATATATGTTTCATTATTTATCTCCTTCCAGAATCAATGTTGTATTTTTTCAATCGAATCTCCCAAAATGGAAGACTGCCCTTTGGGATGATGTAACTCGTTACTCTAACCTGCCTTGTTCCAATTCGTCCTTTTAACTGTTTCTCCCAAGGAAAAAAGGTAATAATCGTTCCTGGCTCACCCATTTCATTTCCAACATAGAGGTGATACACTTCAGGACGGTCGAAGTTGATTGTTTTTTAATAAGTCTTAACCCAAACACACCAGCATAAAAGTCGATATTCCTTTGGGCATCATTGACCATTGCCGTGATATGATGGATACCTAACGTTTTTTGCATTGTTTTTCCCTCCGGTTCACCTCAGGATTTTTTTGATGTTTTATTTAGGTCTTTCAAAAGTAAACAACTCACCAATTTTTGCATAGTTGGTGCCAGCCAATCGGCTTACCGCTACTAAACCCCTTGGATCTATTCTTCTCTTTTCATAAATGTCACTTTCAATATGAAACTGAACGATTCTCCCAATAAAATGATCACACCCTGGCGAATCCAAACCACCTAATTCAATGGAATGCTCCAAAGAACATTCCATTCGAATTTTGGCTTCCTTTACACCTGGTACAGAAATTTTCACACTTTCTACTGGTGTTAAATTAGCTAACTCTATCTCATTCTCATCAGGAGGGAGACTTGCTGCTGTTTGATTGATTTTATCAACATTTTGTTCATCAACAATGTGAATCACAAACTCCTTTGACTCCAAAATATTTCTGCTGTATCCTTTTGCCGCCCCTCTTTTCGCTGAATGGATAAAGAAACCATCGGGGGGTTTGACGAAAAATATTAAAATAACTAAAGGGTGCACCATTTAAAATTCCATCTTTCGATAGCGTGGTAACAAAAGCTATCGGTCTTGGAATAATACTGCCAATTAGAAACTTATAATTTTCTTTTTGAGACAATGAGTCTGGATCGATTGAAAGCGTAAAATCAGTCTAATTCTCTTACTTTAAATGGTAGCAACCCACGTTCAATTTGTTCCCTATGTGTTTCATACTGTGCAGGCAGCATTAACTTCTCTCCCATCGTTTCTTGTGATTCATCATGGGCAAACCCTGGAGGATCTGTTGCAATTTCAAATAGGATTTCCCCGTGTTCTCTAAAATAAATTGCATTAAAATAGTTTCGATCCTGTACAGGAGTGACGCCATATCCATTTGCAGCAACATACTTTTGCCATTCCAATTGATCCTGGTCATCACTAGCCCGCCAAGCAATATGATGTACGGTTCCCACACCCATACGCCCACGTCCCATCGACGTTAATTTTAGGTCAATAACATTTCCGATATCAGCTGAAGAACGGTAACGGGCGAAATCTCCCTCTTTACCCTTGAGTTCAAGTCCCATAACTTTTTCTAACAAATCTGCCGTTTTATTAGGCTGACTTGATAAAAGAGTGGCTCCGCCAAATCCCTTTATAGCAACATCAGGTGTTACCCCGCTAAAGGTCCAATTATTAACTTCGCCTTCTTCCCTTTCAACAATTTCAAGGTGAAGACCATGCGGATCATCAAATTCCAAATATTTCTCGCCGAATCTTTCCATTTTAGTAAAAGGAACTTTAAACTTTGCTAATCTGTTTTCCCAAAATTCTAAGGCACCTTTAGGAACAACATAGGAGGTTACTCCTACTTGACCATCTCCAATCGTTCCTTGACGAGCTCCTGCCCAAGGGAAGAATGTGATGATAGTTCCAGGTTTTCCTCCTTCATCTCCGAAATAAAGATGATACGTGCCAGGATCATCAAAGTTTACCGTTTGTTTCACTAGGCGTAATCCTAAAACACCTGCATAAAAATCAACATTCTCCTGTGGATGACCTACAATAGCAGTGATATGATGAATACCCATTGTTTTTTTACTCATTTTGAAACACTCCTTTTAAATTATAATATCTATCAATTGATTAAAATATTATTAATATTTATAAATCAAGATTCTCTAATTCGAGATATTTTAGAATAAAAATGCATCCAATGCATATTGTCCAGGTCCAATTAATGCTAAACCAATTACAACCGCTATCAACGTCAAATTAAATTCGTATCCATTTTGTGTTGCCCAATATCCATTAGGAGCATGAACCTTTACAATTGCCATTACCATTGTAGCTGCAATCATGATCCCCGCAAGAGGAGTAAGAAGCCCTAAAGTAAACAACAATCCCCCAATTAATTCTGCTAATCCTGCCATGAGGGCCACCATCACACCTGGTTTCAAACCTAGCGACTCCATCCAGCCTCCTGTACCCTTTAAGCCGTAACCACCAAACCATCCAAATAATTTCTGTGCACCGTGAGCCATGAAAGACAGCCCAATCACTAACCTAATAATCAATAATCCAATACTCATCATTTTATTTTCCTCCTATTTTCATTTATCTCGAATCCGAGATATTAATTTAAAAAAATTTATTATTACACTCTGTTTCTAACCTTTTTTAAAAAGTTGACCATCAACTCGGGCTCATCACCAGTTAAATCTCCAAAAAAAGAATCAACCATGTCTTGATACTTCGGCATGATGTTTTCCATCATTTCCAATCCTTCTGCAGTTAAGGTTATATGAATAACCCGCCTGTCTTCTCTACAGTTGTTTCTTTTTATGGTTCCTTTTTGTTCAAGTTTATCAATTACATACGTCATCGAGCCGCTTGAGATCAGGATTCTATTTCCAATTTGCTGAATGGTTTGTTTTCCTTGGTAGAAAAGTACCTCTAAAACGGAAAACTCGGTTATACTAAGATTATTTTTGGACATTTCATCTCTTATCCGTTCCTGAATGGCTTTTGAGGTTTGCATTAGCAGCAAAAATGGCTGGTTGATACATTTCCTTTCCATATTTACACCTCCTGTTCAAATACCCTGAATTAATATATCTTCAATTAGAGATAACGTCAATACATATTTACAAAATAGCTAATATCTATTTTTCCTCTATTGAGCTTCTTCAATAAAGTTATATACTTCATCAAGTTGGAATACACGCATTTTACGTGGCAAGAAACTCCGTATTTCTTCTTCATTAAAGCCTACTTGTAATCTTTTCTCATCAAGGATTAATGGTTTTCTTAATAACCCAGGATTCTCATTAATAAGTTTATACAATTCTCGAAGTGAAAGAGAGTCGATATTTACATTTAACTTTCGGAAAGTTTTTGACTTTGTAGAGATAATTTCATCTGTGCCATCTTCTGTAAAACGAAGGATATCCTTAATCTCATCTACTGAAAGCTTTTCAGAAAGAATATTTCTTTCTTTGTAAGGAATTTGATGTTCATCAAACCAAGCTTTAGCTCTTCGGCATGAAGTACAACTAGGTGATATATATAAAGTAACCATTATTAACACTCCCCTAATGTTTTTTGTCAGTTCGACTGATATCAATTAGCCTACGCATATATCTTAATTTAAATTATCTCTAATTTAGATATCTCAGATTAAGGATATTTTTATTATATATCATCTTCTCCTTTTGTCAACAGCAAATATTAGACTAAAAATAAAACCCCTTTATGAAATTTTCATAAAGGGGAGCAGGTTTACTGCACATTAAATTCCTCTAGCAGCATTTCCTCAGTTTGAGGCATCGTTAAACCCAGATGCCAGCATCCCATTCCTCCTAGTCCATATTGCCGAACTAACCGGAACTTTACAAGCAGGCTTCGTGGGTCTTCAAACCACACTTCGTGTAATATTCCCTTATTGTCTACATAACGAAACCACGGTGCAGCAGCCTTCTCGTCAAAATGCACAGCACTTTGATAGCCTGTATATAAATCGATGGCATGTTGGGTTGAATAAGCTTTTCCGGACTGTTTCTCCTCTTTTATTGTCCAATCATAAGCATACTGAGGAATTCCAAGCATCAACTTTTTTCTATCTACAACGGATACAGCATAATCAAGTGTTGCTTTTACTTTTTCAATGGGGGCGATTGGGCCTGATGGGCCTCCCGGCCAATGCCAATCATAAGTCATTAAAAATAACCTATCCAGATACTTTCCAAGCGTTTGATAATCATATCCTGCTGAATAGGATGGCTCCTGGTCTCCTTTTTTAGGCGGGACAGCCATCATGACCTCCATTCCTGCTGGATGGAGTTTTTCAGCCAATTCTTTAATAAATTGGTTAAGGAGGCTTCGATCTTTAGGTCTAACTTGTTCAAAGTCGATAACAACACCTTTATAGTCGTGGCTATCCAAAAGGGAATAGATATTGTTAATAAATTTTTGTCTCTGCCAATCAGTACTAATTAATGTATGAATTAGCTCAGGATCGAATCCCTTTTCGCTTAAATTGGATAAAGTAGCATATGGAGTCAGATTCTTTTTCCATGCGATTTTATGTGCTTCATTCTCTTGCACTTCAATCAGATTGCCTTGTACATTAGGTTTATACTCAAACACAAAAATACTAGAAAGGGTACTTTTATAATTATTAATCATCCAGGTATTCGTGTTCTTATCTTTTGGAACAAAGTAGGTTCCAGTCCAAACATCCACTTTGGGTGGATGGGGGATATTCAATTTTTGTCCAGGAACAATCACTCTACTTTTCAACCCATTTTGGTTCATTAACGTTTGTTCACTAATTGCATGTCGTTTTGCAATCTCCCAAACGCTGTCTCCTGGCTGCACGATGTAAGTGGAACCCGGTATTAACATTGCCTGCCCAGGAACTAGTCCCTTATTTTTAGCTAAACCATTTACCTTTGCAAGTTCGTCTTTGTTAATTTTATATTGTTTTGATATTTTACCTAAGCTATCTCCATATTTCACTTCATGAATGACTTGAGCATTTGTCAAACTTGGGGTCAACATAATGATACAAACTGAAATTAATAATATTTTAAAATTTTTTACCATAAATAATCCTCCTTATGTATTTGTACTATGTTTTTACCTTGTAAATCCTTTTGAGCTTTAGAACAAAATCGGGTTTCTTGTGTTAATCGGATATAGTTTCCCATCTAACGCAAATGAAATTTTACCCGTTTCTTCAGAAACAACAAGAGCAAGTGCATCGCTTTTTTCGGATATTCCAAGTGCCGCCCGGTGACGTGTTCCAAGTTTCTTTTCTTCTGTTACAATTGTTGTCAGCGGAAGAACATTTGCTGCCGATACGACTGTATTTCCTCGTATTAAAACTGCCCCATCATGTAATGGGTTCCCTGGGTAAAAAATGGCTTCCAATAATTTTGGTGTTACAAGAGCTCCTATTGTTGTTCCGTTTTGTATGATTGTGTCAATAGCATCACCACGTTCAACTACTATGAGTGCACCATGGTTTTGTTTTGATAAATACTGAACCGATTGAGATAAAACTTCATATGTATCAGTAAAGGATGATAAATAGCAATTTAAATAATAGGAAGCTGCCATGGATTCAATTTTTATTAAATGTTTTTTTACATCCTCTAGACTTCCTAATACACAGTAGTTTTCGTTACCCAGCACAGTTAAATTGGAATGGAGTAAATCAATAATATATCTAATACCATCCTCTAAATTTTGCTTCAATGGTGAAAAATCACAATTACTCTCCATGTAGAAATTCCTCCAAATATTTATTGGCTAAAAACTTATTCCTATATTTTTTATTTACTATTACACGTTAGAATTAGTATTAGTTTGGTGTTTAAGAAATATAGATGGACATTCCCTAAAAATTTTCATGCAACTTTAATTGATTTATCCGCCTAAATTTACTATAATGCATTTAGGTTATTAAAAGTATACATGTTACTTTTTATATACATTAATTTAAGAAGCGAGGTAAGGAAAATGAGTATGTTAGAATCAAAAGTAATTCAAACTAGATCTGAAAAAGAGATATTTATAGAAGAAAAATCAAACATTGAAATTAACGAGTTCCGTACTCTTGATAAGTACACTCCTTTTTATGAATTTATGATTGGACTTGATTTAATTCGGATTAGGGATAATGAGTATTATGGAAATAAAAAAAGTTACATTAATATAAGAATTTCAGAAGATTTACAATCTCTTTTTGTATTAGATCCTGATCTCCAAAGTATCTTTGCAGTCAAAAATATACATGAAAAAGAAGCAGCAATGGAATTAATTCAATATTTATTAGTTGATTCTCAAACTTTTAAACAAGTGGTATCAGATTTGATAGGTAACCTAAGAAAAGTAAATGTAGTTAGCAGCTTGGAAATCAAGGAATTAAAGGCTAAACTGGCTGTGCTGGAAAGATTATTAAATGTAAGTGAGGAAGATGTTAAATTCACAATTCGAATGGAAAAAATAGCTTAGTTTTTTGGAAGGAGAAAAGCCCCCATTTAACTGGCCTTTCTCCTTTTTTAATTTTAATAGGTCATACTGCATAAAAAGCAGCACCCTCATCTAAGACCAACGGGTTCGGTTTTGAAATACAAACAACAAAAAAGAGCTGCCGAAGTGCAACTCTCTTGTCTTACTCACTATTTCAAGTTTTATGACGCTTCATGAATAGTTGTCATAAACTCCTCAAATGCTCCCACCTTCAATGGTCTGCTATAGTAGTAACCTTGTCCAAGTATATAACCATCTTTGCTAAGTTCATCAACACAATCACGGTGCTTTTTTACTCTCTATTCGCCTGAAAATCCTGTCATATCAACAAAAAAACAGTCCAATTCGTTTGCGAATCGGACCGCTTATTAGTGTGCTATTTAATTTTTTGTACTCGATAACAGAATCGGTTATTCTAAAACAAGAGTGCTTTCATTTACTATTATTTAGAAATGCGTGTTTGTAATTCTTCTCTTTCTGCTTCATATCCGGGTTTTCCTAGAAGTGCAAACATGTTCTTCTTATACGCCTCTACTCCTGGTTGGTCAAAAGGATTTACTCCCATTAGCAAGCCGCTGATTCCACATGCTTTCTCAAAGAAATAAACCATTTCACCGAAGGTATATTCATTTAATTGATCCAACTCCACGGATAAGTTTGGAACTCCTCCATCAACATGGGCTAAAACCGTACCCTGTGCAGCATTCTTATTAACATAATCCATTGTCTTGCCAGCTAAATAATTCAATCCATCAAGATCAGTCTCTTCAGTCCCAAGAGTAATATCTGTTTTAGGTTCTTTTACTGATACAACGGTTTCAATAAGGTCCCGGCGTCCTTCTTGGACATATTGACCCATGGAATGAAGATCGGTGGTGAAATCAACAGAAGCAGGATACAACCCTTTTTGGTCCTTTCCTTCACTCTCACCAAATAATTGCTTCCACCATTCAGATACATAATGAAGGGCAGGTTCGAAGTTCACCAAGAGTTCAATCGATTTTCCTTTTCGGTAAAGTGCATTTCTGACTGACGCGTACTGATAACTTTGGTTTTCTGCCAAGTTCGGGTTATTATACTTATCCGCAGCAGCTGCTGCACCTGCCATCATTTTATCAATATCTAATCCTGCGGTTGCGATTGGTAATAGACCTACTGCGGTTAACACAGAATATCTGCCGCCAACATCATCAGGAATAACAAAAGTTTCATATCCTTCTTCATCGGCAAGCGTTTTTAAGGCACCTTTAGCACGATCTGTTGTCGCATAAATACGTTTTTTCGCTTCTTCTTTACCATACTTTTGCTCCAAATAATCCCGGAAAATTCGGAACGCAATAGCAGGCTCTGTTGTTGTACCTGATTTTGAGATGACATTGACTGAAATATCTTTGTCCTTAATCACATCAAATAAATGGGTTAGATATGTAGCACTAATATTTTGTCCAGCAAAATAAATCTCTGTTTTGTCATCCATTTGGTTATGAAACGTATGAGAAAGTGCTTCAATAGCAGCTCTAGCACCAAGATAAGAGCCCCCAATTCCGATTACGATTAATGCGTCCGAATTACTCCGAATTCTTTCTGAAGCGGCTTTGATTCTTGCAAATTCTTCTTTGTCATAGTTATGCGGTAAATCTACCCATCCAAGAAAATCAGATCCTGGTCCTTTTTTACCATGGAGCATCTCATGTGCTGTTTTCACAAATTCACTTAAATAATCGACTTCATGCTGCTGCATGAAAGATAATGCATTAAAATAATCAAAAGTAATAGCCATTATTGGTTCTCCTCTTTCTTTCATTTAAATAATTTGTAAGGACGTTAGTTCCTAACCTTACCAGGATAAGAGATAACGCCCTTCAGATTTCAGCAATTTTTAGACAGTTTTCCAGTCAGCCGCAAATTTTTCAATACCTTGGTCTGTTAAAGGATGTTTAGATAATTGCTCAATGACCTTAAATGGAATTGTAGCTATGTGAGCTCCAGCCAACGCTACGCGGGTTACATGGTCAGGATGACGAACAGATGCTGCAATGATTTGTGAATCTAGATTTTGAACACGGAACATCTGGGCAATTTTTGCGACAAGTTCTACACCATCTTCATTAATATCATCTAAACGGCCTAAGAATGGAGAAACATACGTAGCTCCTGCACGCGCCGCCAACAATGCCTGGTTCACACTAAAAATCAGGGTAACGTTGGTTTTAACACCTTTTTTAGTTAAATAGCGGCAAGTCTCTAGTCCATCAAGTGTCATTGGAACTTTGATTGTAATATTCTTATCGCCGCCGTTAATTTTAATAAGCTCATCTGCTTCTGCAATCATTTGGTCAGCAGTTAAAGCATTAGGTGTTACTTCCGCTGAAACTGACTCCACTTCTGGAACTGCATTTAAGATTTCTGCAATACGATCTTCGAATTTTACGCCTTCCTTAGCCACTAATGAAGGGTTGGTTGTAACACCTGATAACACGCCAATTTTATAGGCCTTCTTGATTTCCTCTAGGTTTGCAGTATCGATAAAAAATTTCATAGTGTTTTTCCTCCAATTTTTTTAAGTGAATTTTATTTTTTTTCGACAGTATGTCCGCCAAATTCATTTCTTAGTGCAGCTACAACTTTTCCTGTAAAGGTATCATTTTCAAGGGAGCGATATCGCATTAATAATGACATGGCAATGACTGGTGTGGCTGTTTTGAGGTCTAAAGCTGCTTCTACAGTCCATTTTCCTTCACCAGAGGAATGCATAATCCCTTTAATTTCATCCAAATTTGGATATTTTGAGAATGCATTTTCTGTTAATTCCATCAGCCATGAACGAATAACGGATCCATTATTCCAAACTCGTGCGACCTTTTCGTAATCAAAATCAAATTCACTTTTTTCCAGTACTTCAAAGCCTTCTCCAATAGCAGCCATCATGGCATATTCGATTCCATTATGAACCATCTTTAAGAAATGCCCGCTTCCAGCCTTACCGGCATATAAGAAGCCATTCTCCACTGCTGTATCTTTGAAAAGGGGCTCAACCACTTCCCAGGCTTCTGGATCACCGCCAATCATATAACAAGCGCCATTTCGAGCACCTTCCATACCGCCTGAAGTACCAGCGTCCATAAATCTCACGCCAATTTCCTTTAATTCGTTGTAGCGTTGAATCGATTCTTTATAGTGGGAATTACCTGCTTCAACGACAATATCACCTTTTTCTAAAAACGGTAAGATCTCACCAATAACTGAATCAACCACTACATGAGGGACCATGATCCAGACAATTCTTGGATGATCTAAGGACTGAATGAGTTCTTTATAACTTGATACACCAGTTGCTCCATATTGTTTCATATTCTCTACTGCACTTGGATTAACATCAAATGCTACCACTTCGTGCTGGTGATCCATTAAATTTTGCCCTAAGTTCAATCCCATTTTTCCTAAACCAATAAGTCCGACCTTCATTATGTTCTCCTCCAATGTGTAAATAATTTGTTCTATTTCGTTCGTGTGACAGCCTTCTACTTAAGAATGTTGTAAGACACTTTTCGCAATACGTACAACATTTTCAGCCGTAAATCCAAACTGCTTCATAACTGCAGCTCCATCACCTGAGGCACCAAAAGTCTCTATGGAAAGGATTTTCCCTTCAAATCCCACAAACCTCTCCCATCCAAGCGAAATACCCATTTCTATGGCAACTCGTTTAGAAATTGAAGAAGGGAGTATCTCTTCTTTATATTCCGTTGATTGCTGACTAAACAATTCCCAGCTTGGCATAGCAACAACACGCACAGAGATATTTTCCTTTTCGAGTTCTGTTTTTGCGCTTACAGCCAACGATACTTCAGAACCTGTAGCAATTAAAATTACGTCAGGTGATGAATTTGTTTCTTCTAGTACATATGCTCCTCTAGATAGGTTCTCCAAATTAGCTTTTGTCTCATTAAAGACCGGTAAGTTTTGGCGGCTTAAGATCAATGCAACCGGACCTTCTGTCTGCTGAAGCGCATATGCCCAAGCATTTGCAGTTTCATTTGCATCCGTTGGTCTGATCACCGTTAAACCTGGTATGGAACGAAGTGCTGCCAGATGCTCAACCGGTTCATGGGTAGGACCATCCTCACCAACTGCAATGGAGTCATGTGTAAACACATAGATGACTGGAAGCTTTGATAGTGCCGCCAGACGGATAGACGGACGAAGATAATCATTAAAAACAAAGAATGTACTTACAAAAGGTTTCACACCACCGTGATAGGCCATTCCATTGGCTGCTGCTCCCATTGCATGTTCACGGACACCAAAGTAAACATTACGTGCACCGTATGATTCAACTGCATACATTTGTTCAGCTTTAATTTCCGTCATTGTAGAATGGGAAAGGTCTGCACTCCCGCCAAAGATTGCTGGAACAGATTTCACATAATGGTTGATTGCTTCTCCGCTGGCAACGCGTGTTGATATACTTTTCCCAGTGTCAAATGTTAATAAATCTTTTGTATCAATCAGAACTTTTCCATTTATCGCATTTGTTAATTGACCAGCTAACTCTGGATATTCTTGCTGATAAGACTGGAATAAGTTATTCCAGTTTTGTTCAGTATCAATGCCCTTACGCTTTATTTGCGCAAAGCGCTCCTTTACTTCCTCTGGAACATAGAAATCTTCTTCATATAGCCAGTTATAGGCTTGTTTTGTCGCTTTTCCTTCTTCTGCTCCCAGTGGTGCCCCATGTGCTTTATTGGTCCCTGCTACCTTTGGACTGCCATATCCAATAATCGTTCTGATTTCAATTAAACTTGGCTTGGCTGAATTTTGTTTGGCAGCTTCAATGGCGTTAGAAATGGCTTCAAGGTCATTTCCATCATCCACTCTCAAATAGTGCCAATTGGCTGATTCTGCTCTTTTCTCAATATTCTCTGAGAACGATGCATTTAATTCCCCGTCTAGTGAAATCTCATTTGAATCATATAATACAACCAGCTTCCCAAGTTTCATGTGACCAGCCATCGACATCGCTTCATAGGAAACACCTTCCATTAAGTCGCCATCTCCGACTAACGCATAGGTGTAGTGATCTATAACCAGGTGACCTTCTTTATTAAACTTTGCTGCTAAATGTGCTTCTGCGATTGCCATACCAACCGCATTCCCAATTCCTTGCCCTAATGGACCCGTGGTTGCTTCTACGCCAGCTGTATGACCGAATTCAGGATGCCCCGGCGTTCTGCTATTTAATTTTCGAAAGTTTTTCAAATCATCAATCGTGACATCATATCCAGCTAAATGAAGCATGCTATACAGCAAACTGGATCCATGTCCTGCAGATAAAACAAATCGGTCGCGGTTAAACCATTTTGGGTTTTCAGGGTTGTGATTAAGATGTTTTGCCCATAATGCATACGTCATTGGTGCTGCCCCCATCGGGAGACCAGGATGACCTGAATTTGCTGCATTAACGGCATCGATAGATAATGTTCTAATGGTAGTAACTGCTAAGTTATCAATGTTTTGTGTCATTTTAATAATCCTCCTGGATACCTTTATTTCTGAAGTACCTTCTCTTTATTTACTTCAACTTTTTCATCTAGCCACCATTCAAACCCATTTTCTAATAAAAGGGTATTTGCGGCATCCGGACCATATGAACCTGATGAATATTCATGTAGTGGGAGTAAGTTTTTCTCGAATGCATCAAGAATTGGTTGAACCCATTCCCAAGACAATTCGACTTCTTTCCAATGGGCAAAGAATGTAGAATTTCCGATTAAAGCATCATAAATTAGCCTTTCATAAGCCTCAGGTACTCCTAAGCCATTGCCTACTGAATCCTCACAAGAAAAATTAATTCTAACAGGTTCGATTTTTCCATTATTCATCGGGTTTTTACTGTTTAATTGTAGTGAGACATTTTCGCCTGGGCTTATTTCGATGATTAATAAATTAGGCTCTACTTTTTGGTTATCGTTTATATAGTGTAAATCTAATGTATTTTTAAATTCGATTACTATACGAGTGGACTTTTCCCTCATTCTTTTTCCTGTCCGAATATAAAAGGGAACACCAGACCAAAACGGATTATCAATCCAAATTCGAGCAGCAACAAATGTATCAGTGTTGGAAGAAGGATCCACTCCAGGTTCATCCTTATACCCTGGAACTCTTTGACCATTAATCTCACCAGAAATGTACTGGCCACGAACGATTTGGGTTTGAACATCTTCTTTTTTTACTGGTCGGAGAGTTTCCATTACCTTCCTTTTTTCATTCCTGATTTCTGAAGCATTGATTTTTTTGGGGAGATTCATTGCCATCATCATTAGCATTTGCAGCATGTGGTTTTGAACCATATCGCGTATTGCTCCTGCTTGATCGTAATAACCAGCTCTTGTCTCAACCCCTACCGTTTCACTCGCAGTAATTTGAACGTTAGCGATATGTTCTCTATTCCATATTGATTGTAAGACTGGATTCGCAAATTCTAGTGCCTCTAAATTCTGAACCATTGGCTTACCCAAGTAGTGGTCAATTCGAAATATCTCTTCTTCTTCAAATGCAGAACTTAATTTTTTATTTAGTTGACGGGCAGATTGAAGATCATGCCCAAATGGTTTTTCAATCATCAAACGTTTCCAACCGTTCGTTGCTCCCAATCCACTATCCCTGATATTCAAAGCAATAATGTCAAAAAATTCTGGGGCAACAGAAAGATAAAACATTCGATTTTCCTTTATTTGCAGTTCCTCTTCTCTTTGCTTAACCAACTGTAGTAATTTTTGATAATCTCCTGTATTGTTAATGTCTAAAGTGTTATACTGGAAAGCATCTAGAAAATCTCCCATTTTCGCAGCATCATGTTCTAAACGGCGTGAAAAGGTTAATATAGACTCTTTTACTTTTTCTTGAAAATCACTTTGAGATAAGTTACCTCTTCCAAGCCCAATAACAGATATTGATTGAGGTAATTTTTGATCTAAATACAAATTATAAAGAGCAGGGAAAATTTTCCTTTTCGCTAAATCCCCTGTTGCCCCAAATAAGACAAAGGTCATTGATTCCAATTTAAGTCCTCCTATTAATTGATAAACATTACTTTAATTTAAAGTAAACTCAAAAAATCATATCTTTCCTATTCTTACCCACTCTAGCTCCGCTCATATATGGTAATTTTCTTATCGTGATTCAAGGTAATGACAATGTCAGCCATTCCAATAAATAGTCCATTTTCGACCACACCTGGTATCATATTAAGATTTTTTTCTAAATCTTCAGGAAACCTTATTTTGGGGAAACTACAGTCAAAAATATAGTTACCGTTATCTGTTATAAAAGGAATCCCATTTTTTTCTCGCAACTTAGGACTGCCTCCAATCTCATGTATATGTTTCATTGTCATATCAAATCCGAAAGGGACCACCTCGACTGGGAGTGGGAAGGACCCTAATTTATTGACAATTTTTTGTGGGTCAGCTACTACTATAAAAGTTTCAGCTGCTTTTGCGATTATTTTCTCTCTTAAAAGGGCTCCGCCTCCTCCTTTAATCAGGTCTAAATCACAATTCACTTCATCCGCACCATCTATGGCAAGATCAATATGATCAATTTCATTAAAGGAAACAAGAGGGATCCCTAATTCCATTGCTAATTTTTCCGTTTGTTTGGACGTTGGGATACCTTTAATAGCAAATCCTTGTTGAACTAATTTTCCAAGTTTTGAAATGGTATAGAAAACAGTAGTGCCAGTTCCTAATCCAACTACCATCCCTTCTCTTACAAAATCTACAGCTTTCTCTCCAACTTCTTGTTTTTCATTCAAGGCCTTTTGCCCCTTTCACTTAAAGGTCTGGAGATCACTTTATTAATTTAACCATTGTTTCTTAATTTGCTCTTGTGCGATATTCAAGATCCGTTTTTCAGGTGTGTCCTTTTTAACAATTACATTGGTTAAATAATTTTTTCCTTTATAATGGAGTTTCACAGTTACTTGTATCATAATTGTCACCCTATTCTTTGTTTATTTTACATTTTGATAATCTTTTTTTACCAAGGAATTAAAAATAGTCCCGGTTACTTTATGTAACCATAATACCTTCTTGCGAAAATATCGTCAAGTAAAATATCTCGAATTAGAGATTTTTAATTTATAAATAAAATTAGTAATATGAAATAATAAAAAATAGGGGGATAAATCAAATTACAATTTATCCCCCTATTTTTTGGTAACCAAACCTATTTATTTACTAATTTTAAACAATGTATTTTCTTTATTATGCAGTAAAACCGGCACTCCTTGTCCACTCCCGACACATAGTGTTGCAATGCCAAATTGTTTCTTCCTGGTGTTCATTACGTGAACGAGTTTTGTCATAAGCACTGCTCCGGTTGCCCCAAGGAGATGGCCATGTGCATTGGCACGACCATTGAGGTTAACCCCTTCTATATCCATTTTTGATTCTCGAATGACACCAACAGCCCAGCCCTTAATTTTGCAAGGGTTGCCACCAATCTGCCACCAAACATAGCAAATTGCCGCCCAAACTCAACAAATTTCACCTAAGGTTAAAACAACAACACCTTATAATATCAATCATTTCAAAATGTAATACAGTTTAAGTATACACATTCCTAAACTGTAGTTGGATTTTGTGAATACACAGGAAAATTTAACTATTTACATTACTTGATGTCATTGGAGGCCAGTTATTGAATGAGCTATTAGAGGCGAAACTAACAATATCTAGAATTAAATCGGAGGTCCTGAATCTAGCTGCGGAGTTGGTTGCGGATGAGAGTCCGGATAAGGAGTACGCAATAAAACGACTGGTGGGTATCGTTGAATTTATCGAGGAATATTATGTAAACGTTAAGGATATCGAGTTGTAACAAAAAGACGGAGATTACTCTCCGTCTGCTGCTGCGATTTCATAATCCAATGGAATCAGTTCGTTAATATAAACTTCTTTACTAACGCTGTAAAACGTTTCTCCGTTGTCTGTAACTACGACTACATCCGGATTCTTACCGACTTGAGCTTCGATAAGGTATCGTTTGGAGCGCCTAATATTGCGGAAATATTTATCATAGATTAGTTTATACATAATTATCTCTAACTGCTTTATTTAAAAGGCCTATGCTGCGGTCTAAATCTTCTTTAACTTGCTTCTTATACCGTCTAACTTCATCCTTATTGGCGATTTCATATACCTTAAGCTCTTGGCGCTTTGACCCCTCTTTTATAATGCGAGACCTTGTGATGATTCCATCATCCAGCAGTTCGTGTAATCCTTTGTAAACTTCAGAATGGTTGGGCTTATAATTAAAATATTTAAATGTTTCATAAAAATCATCCAACATCTCTTGGCCGTATGGTCTCCCCTGCTCGATCCACGAGAGCAAATACAGCTTCACAAACGCACGCTGCTTGATTAAAAAGTTATCTCGGTTGCGTGATTTTACCTCTTTTTCCTTTATTATATTATCCTTCAAAACAAACCCTCCTTGCTGACCGTTTGGTGGTGTTACTTGAATTATAAACTATACTTTGTCCGGGCGTGTATATAATAGTAGATGTGAATTTAGCACATATTGAAATTAGAAATTTTTTTTGCAGCCACAAGTTGTTCTAGAGCTATAATTTCAATTTGTCACGAATTATCTGTGTATTTATTTGGAGTTATTTTCTTATTCTTAAAAAATTAGAAAAAAACATCGTAATCTTACATTCTTCGACCTTTTTTCTCTTTTCCATTGTTAATCAAACGTTTGTTTAGTTCCGGTATGAATCCTTGCTTATAAAGGAATATTTCATCCTAGCATGTAAAAAGATTGTCACGCGATTTTTGTAGTTTTCTTCTTAATTCTCAAAAATTAGAAAAAACATCGTAATCTTACATTCTTCGACCTTTTTTCCCTTTTCCTTTGTTAATCAAACGTTTGTTTAGTTTTGGTATGATCCCTTGCTTATAAAGGACTTTTCCATCCTTGAAGCAAAAAAATTGTCGAGATTGGGATACGTTTAAATAACCTTTTGTAGTTAATACAGATATCAAACTTCAAAGTCCAATTTAATAAAATTCCAAATTCGATATGTATATTTTTCAGAGTCTTATTCATACAGATAGTCTCGATTTAATAAGGTAGAATGTTTTATGTTTGAACTATTCGGAAGTAAACCACGGAGAAGAATAGGAAGATAGGAAGATAGGAAGATTTCTTGATTCATGAGGAATAAACCAAGGATGCTTATCAGGAAAAAAAACAATCCGAAATGCAATCAGAATGATTTTATCTATTTCAATACATTTTATTAAAGATCACCCCAAGTAAGTATTAGAGTACTCGTTTTTGAAATTTATAACAAATATAATATTCCATTTATTTAACATGGAATAAAAAAAACCTTAAGAATAGCTCCTTAAGGCGAATAAAAATTATGTAATTCTATGTATTTTATATGAGTAGATGCGCTTGATTGCGGAGGCAGGATTTGAACCTGCGACCTTCGGGTTATGAGCCCGACGAGCTACCAGACTGCTCCACCCCGCGATAATAAAAAGTATTACGTTTGTTTAATATTAAATTAAACAGCCTGGCAACGTCCTACTCTCACAGGGACGCGTGTCCCAACTACCATCGGCGCTGAGAAGCTTAACTTCCGTGTTCGGTATGGGAACGGGTGTGACCTTCTCGCCATTGCTGCCAGACTATTTTGTTGAGGTATCATTCCCTCAAAA
>NZ_JAGGQX010000076.1:0-19620 GCF_018613095.1 Bacillus sp. ISL-75 | reverse complement strand
CCATATTATGGGTTACAGTTCAGAAATATGGTGTTGGAGTTTTTAATTTGAAATAACGCGATTTTAAGGCGTTTAGAGAATTGAAAAAATTACTGATCAATTCAGACCCCTTTGTGGACGCTATAAAATCTGTCGTATCAATGAATTTAGAGAATAAAAATGCCTAAAAAACGCCTAGCGTTTACACAGATGAAACGCGTTTATCAACGCGTTTTTTAAAAAAGTTTCCCTTATGATACCACTTAATCTCGAAATTGATATATATGTTTGATAAAGTAGAATTTAGAATCCATTTGCTTTATAAGCTTTTCGGAAGGTTGGGGTAACTGTTGATGACTGAAATATATTCAAACAAATATCATGATTGTTTTTTACAATATCATATTGCTTTTTTCACCAGTAATCATATTGAACTCGAAACTAAAGAAATTGATTTTATTAAACATTACTTCAATAGCGTAGCCATTCGCCATGAATTTAAAATATTGGCAATGGAGTTCGATCAAAACAGTGTGAAACTTATAATTAACTGCCAAACAACTCATTTTATTCCAAACATTATCAAAGCTCTTAAAGGGGGATCAGCACGATTTTTATATAAGGAATATCCAGCTTCTAAGACCAAACACACTAATCGTCTATGGGATCCTAAGTACATAATCTCTACAGAGGAAAAGCAGCTAGATAAAATGATTCATAATTATAGAGGATCAATTAAAATAAAATAAAAACAGTTAGTCCCACCTTTAGTGACCGATTTACCTTCTCCTTTAATTTTTTTGAAGATGCTTCATCTATAATAAATTTTTTTCGATTTTGCATACTCCCTTATAAAATCCTAATAAGGGGTACCACCAGGGTACCACCAGTAAAACGCGAATTTACAACGTTAAGGAAATTCCAAAATAAAAAGCCCAATTTCTCAATTTTAATGCTGAGAAATTGGGCTTTTTCGTTACTCCATAAAAGCGCCCTTTAATTGAAGAGCGCACAACAATAATTTTATATGAACAGCAGCTTATAAAACTTGGTTTTACTACTTAATTACTCACACTTAAATCTATTTTGGCAATTTGTTTATTACTAAGATCCATTGTATACATTTCAAATTTTGAAGTAGATTTTTTAGACCAATTTTTATCTTCTAAGAAAAGGATTTTATTCTCTTTATGGAAATAAACAGGACTACTTGCATGAGATTTTAATTGAGTAAGCTGTTCTGTTTGTTTTGTTGCTAAATCCATAGAAAATAGTTCATATTCAAAACTAGCATTTTTTGAAGAGGGGGAAACAGCTGAAAAAACAATCTGATGGTTGTCTTCTGATAATGCTACATCATACATTTCGGGTGTTCCAATTTCCTCTTTTGGCAAAATCTTGTTGAAAGTTTCTTTTCCATTTAATGAAGTAATAAATAAAGCTCGTTCACTATCTTTTTCCTTTGTAAACCATAAACTTTTTCCATCAGCTGAAATAGATAAATCGAACATACCGTATTCCTTTTGATTAGTAATTTGTTTTTTTTCAGACCCATTAGAATTTATAGAATATAGATCGTATTCATGTGGCCTTTTACTTGCTATAGGGGAATAATTTTTGACAACACCAGCTTGTAAATAGAAAATATTTTGATTATCAGGTAAAAATACTGCATCAGTCACTAAACCATCTGTAGATGTTAGTTGTTTTTTATTTTTTCCATCTCTATCGATTACATAAAGACTTTGTTTTTTATCTTCCTTACCTTTTGGGCTAGCCAAAAACAAAAGTTTTTTTCCATCTGTTGAAAGCTTAGGATGGAGGAGAGATACATCTTTCATTTCTACAAACTTTTTCACATTAGAGCCATCTGGATTGGCAGTATAGATGGCTGCAACACCATTCTTATAGTAAGAGAATACTATTTCTTTATCGTCGGAAGACACGTCCATTTTTTGAGCTAATCCCTGATTTGGGATTACTTTTTCATCTTTGTTCATAAATGAATTGGAACAAGCAGATCCAATTAATCCAACCACTATAATAATAAAAATTATATTTCTTTTTCGTTTAAACATGTTGAATATCTCCTTAAGTATATATTGTTGCTATATATACAGGTATTAAAATTCCCAAGATTGAAAAAAAACCATAATAAATTTAATGATGAGTAGCTAAGAAAACCTAATTTAGATTTTTATATAAAAAAAAGTAATTGATAACTTCTTTAATAATCCGAATCGTCCAGTTATTTTTTGGGACAAGACGTTGAAAAAAATCCAACTCCTTTACATTACTTTCAATTAGGAGGATAGTTCCATCTCCAGTTATTTAACCAGCTACGAAATTCAAACTTGAGGAATATTCTATCCACTTATGCAACAATATATTTTCTATTTTTATAACCTTTTAACTAGATATCCAATTTCCTTAAAAGGTGTTGTACAAAATGGCCCTATCATGAAAAAAGGACGCTAATCCTTATTCCGGATATGCGCCCGATTATGCAACAAGACAAAATATATATGGGATTCATTCCAAGGACCAATCGCCAAAAACGCCGTACAGCCAATCCTAGGCTGTCAATTTCACCTAGAAATGTTTACGACGTTCAATGGATTGATTCTTAAATTTTAGCCGGTTTACAAGTTTTATTCCTTAGCAAATTCCCTTACTATGAAAAGATTCTGAGCTAGTGGAATAATAATTTTGATATTTATTCTAATTCGCTTTTCTTGCTGAATAAAATGGCAGTAGACTAAATTTCAATTCCTGGTCTATCCCATTTTGAGGAGGAAAAGTATGTTAAATTACGTATTTCCCAAGTTATCCTCTGATCATATGATGTCAATTATACGAAATGGACTAGAAAAAACCAAAATACCCAAGAAGATCATTATTATTGGTGCAGGTATGGCAGGACTGGTCTCAGCCTCTCTGCTTAAGCAGGCCGGCCACAATGTAACGGTCATTGAAGCAACTGATAGGGTGGGAGGACGGATATATACATTAAGGGGGGATTTTAGGGATGAGCAGTATCTTGAAGCTGGTGCGATGCGTATTCCCAGTACGCATTTATTGACTTTGGAATATATAAAAAAATTCCAGCTCCCTGTTAATAAGTTTATCAATTCGACTCCTGCCGATATTATCTATGTAAAAGGGGTTAAAGCACGATTAAAGGCGTACGAACAGAACCCTCAAATATTACGCTTTCCCGTTTTCCCGCATGAAAAAGGGAAAACAGCTAAAGAGTTGATTCAATCAGCGATAAAACCGGTTACCGATTTTATTAACCAGAACCCCAGAAGAAATTGGCTTTGGGTCATTCGGGAATTGGATAAATACTCGATGGATACTTATTTAAGATACAATCCATTCGGAGTCACATTATCTCCCGGAGCCATCGAAATGATTAAAGTCATGCTTACACTGGAAGGACTTATTGAGCTTTCATTTTTGGAACTATTTCGTGAACTGTTAATCCCTGATATTTTTTATGAAATAACAGGAGGTAATGACCTGCTTCCTAAAGCATTTACCAATCAATTGAAAGATAATATTTATTACGGACAAAATGTAAAAAGAATTGTACAGCACGACAATCAAGTAACCGTTCATTCTGTCCATCGAATCTTAGAACCTTTTCAAATTACTGGAGATCTTGCGATTGTGACAATTCCTTTTTCAGTACTGCAATTTGTAGAAATTGAGCCTCGTGATTCATTTTCCGAAAATAAATGGAAGGCTATTCGGGAACTAAAATATGCAGAGTCTACGAAGACAGGGATCCAGTTTAAAAACAGGTTCTGGGAGAAACAAGGTTTGTATGGCGGGCAAACTGTTACTGACCTCCCGATTAAATATGTTCAGTACCCCAGCCACGGCCTCGGTACACAAGGAACAGGTGTCATTTTAGGCAGTTATACATGGGAAGATGATGCGATACCATGGGATAGTTTGAATCAGGATAGTCGCTTGGAATTTGTTTTAAAAAATTTAGCAGAGATCCACGGTAAACAGGTCTATAGTGATTTTCAAGGAGGAACGAGCCACAGTTGGGTTCGATATCCGTATTCTGCTGGAGCATTTACGCTGTTTAAACCCGAACAGGTAAAAGAGTTAACCCCTTATATTTCCACACCCGAAGGAAGAGTACATTTTGCAGGCGAACATGCCTCAACTACTCACGGTTGGATCCAAGGAGCAATCGAATCCGGAATACATGCTGCATATGAAGTGAATGACTTGCCAAAAACTTACTTTGAATCTTAATTGTGGTCCATGTGTCGCTCAGTAAAAAACAACTGCCCTCCAATTGTTAGTCTCTCAACTGGCAATTGGAGGTCTTTCCATATGGGAAGCGAAACTTTAGTTACTTAATTTTGTTAAAAATGAAATTTTTTAACATTAGTCCCATGGAAACTCCATATGCCAAAGAGCTAATTAAATGACTATAATAACTACTCACTGGTCTTATAGGAATAGTTTTTCCCTCAATAGACATAGTGAAAAGAAGTTCCCATAAAAACCACATAAATAGACTGATTACACCAAAGATCAGGAGAACATATCTGTGCCCCCATTTTCTAAGTGCAAGATAAATCATAGCTCCTAACATAGAACCAATCCCAAAATTTAGTATCAAACCCATTAATTCAGTTGGCCTATCCTTAACGGTAATCATTAGGCTGTTTAATTGGTATAAAGTGTACTTCTTATCGTAACCTGAACGAAGTAATATCCATGAGGTAATTTCTCCTACAAGTGTTGAAACAGCGCCTATCACTCCTGCTATTACAACCTTATCATCATCCAAACTTTTAACTTCCATGTTTATCCCCATTTCAATGCATCTTTTGTTTATGTGGTACCCAAATAGTGACACGTTATTCATGATTCATCGCTCACTGTTAGTGACTTCTCGGTCTCCATAATGCCTGGATAGCAGTGATAGTGTCACCTTCACGCTTTTAGTAAGTAACTAACCTACAAGCCTTAAAGGCTTGAGTGTTGCCTTAAGGTTAAGACAAGGGGCGGGGCTGCTTACAAAGGAGAGAAAGCCCCGCATGGCGTCTGTCAACGGTACCAGACCAGAGGGAGGATAAGGAGTTGACAGAATTGCTTATGCAATCGATAAGGGAAACCCAGGAGTTCAGAAAAGAATTAGCTACCACTTCAAAAAAAGGCTTCTTTGCACGACTGTTCGGAAAGTAGGTGTTAAGAAGGAACAAAATGATTTTGAGAAAAGGACGGGGTAGAGAAAATATCCAGGTCCTTTTCTTTTGCCTTGTAATTTTATCGGTGCTCCCGGAGCATGCAAAAAGACTGCAATCCTTACTAAAGAAAAGCGCCCGACTACGGAAGATAGTTTTATTGGATGTTGGTGCACTTTTCCCCCTAAATCCCCCTTTAATTAAACAAGAATGCTCTGAATTTATAGAATAAATTTTAAATTATTTACAAATGTTAAAACTATCTATTTTTTAAAAGGGGGAACTGTAATGATTACTAACGAAGAAATAATGCAAAAAAACGAAGAAATAATGCAAAAATCTGATGCATTGAATAATCTAATCTTAACCAAATGGCTTAAACAAGAGTTCCTTACATTTGAATGGTTTTTTACGCTGTTTGTAGTGCTTGTTTGTTATTTATTATTTTTTTATCTTGTAGACAAAAAACGAATAGTGGAGATTTTGTTATATGGTTCTTTGGTGGCAGTGGCATATGTAGTTTACGATTCAATTGGAATGTTTTTTGGTTTTTGGGCAGTAAAAATTGCTATATCTCCTGTTTATCCGAATTTTTTCGGAAGTAGCTTAACGGTTGCACCATTAATTGCTATGATTTTATACCAGTACAAGTCTCCTTGGGATAGTTTTTTGCGTTGGAGCATACTGTTTTCAGGGTTATTGATATTTGGACATTATGGCTTCTTACTATCCAAGATGGGAATTTTTGTTTACCTAAAGCCTTATGCAAAAATAATTGACCTTTGTTCTTTTTTATCTGTTATTATTGTCCCTCGTGGAATTATGATCTTACTTCTGAAAAAAGAAGCACAAAAGGGAAATATAAGCGCGGAAAATTCATTATCAAAACTTATATACAAACAGATTCAAAGAAATAATAATTAAAATAGTCAGTGCGCCTTATAAAACGGCTTTTTAGTTTTAAGTTCAATTCTTCACAATATTCACATTAACAAACATCCAGTTTTTTTAAAAAGTCTTATTCAAGAAAATGGCCCTTTAACGGAACAACTTACTGTCACTCAACAGTTCCTTAATCGACCTTTCAATTCAGTTGTTCTTTTCCTTTTCACTATAAAAACGCCCCTTTAAATATCCATATCCAAAGGTGTAAAACGGCGCAACTTTTTTTACAAACCGCACATCTTAATTTCAAAGCCACAACAGAAGCTGCTTCTTGCATTTGGCCCCAAGCAGGACATCACAAAATTAAAAATGAAAAATTAGAAGACATTTCTCCTTAATGTATGAAAATAGATATTAAGTTACATTCATTTCACCTGAAATACTAGGTAAATGGTATTTTAACTGATATGCAGAACACATCGGAAAATATGTTACATTCAAAAGGTTGATTTCACTTTATTCCAAGAGGTGGACATTGAATAACGTTGGAAATATCGCTCGTTCCTGTTATTACAACATTTGTTGTGTTGTAATAACATTACATTCAAAGGTGTTTCTATAATACAACATTCGTTGTAATAATGAGTGTCTAACTTGAACGTCTATAACCGCTTATTGTGCCACGACAGTACCATAACTTAAGAATTGCGACACAGTCCCTACTTCAACAAACGGGCCAGATTGTTGAATAATTAGTTACTAAAGGACTATTCGGCGTAATCGGCAAGTAAAATGTCGTCCTCTGCTAGTTACAGAGCGACATTCCAAAGGTAAGATAATAACTGAACCGCTATCAAGGAAGGAAGAAATCCAACCAAAACTAGTGAATGTGTAGATAGCTAAAGGAGGGCCTATATGTATGACGTCTCATACTCGTATAAAAATCCCGGCAGGGTTTTGGTCAGGGTTAAATAAAATAGGGATTGCCTCCCACGACGTGGTTCGAAAAGCTCGACTGCCGCTAACCATTATTACTGAACCAGTTGTCACCACCGCCCAATATTTTGCGATATGGAAGGCTTATTCCGACCTCATTGATGACACTGCCAAAGGCATCATCAAGATGACGACCGGATTTGAAACAGTGCATTACCCACCGACCATTTTAGCTACTTACCACGCTCGTGACTATCGCGACGCTCTAAAGCGAATGGCCAGATACAAACAACTGTGCCCCCCGGAAAACTTAAGTATCACCGAGGAGGGTGAGCACTGTACAATTGAACTTGGATGGTTGGATACCGAGCAACCCGGCCCGCCAATGCTGGCTGGTGTCACTCTTGCATTTCTTCTGGAACTAGGGAGGCGGGGGACAGGTCAGCCTTTGACGGCGAGGTTCGCCGAATTTTCGCACTCAATGGGCGACGTACAGGCACTTGAAGCTTACTTTGGCTGTCGTATCCAAATCGGTACAAATTGTAACCGGTTGACGTTACATAGAGAAGATCTGGACCGCCCATTTGTCTCGTACAACTCAGAGTTGTTGGAGATTTTGACTCCTGTACTGGACCAATCGTTGGATGAGCAGCAACGCAGCCGCTCAATCACCGAGATGGTCAAGTGGATCATGAGCCGTAGCCTAACAGGAGGCAGACCCGACCTTCTGACTGTTGCGAGCGAGTTAGGGATGAGCGATCGTACCTTGCAGCGCCGGCTTACTGACGAAGGCACGAGCTTCAAACATCTGTTGACACAAGTCCGCCATGAGCAGGCACGAGAGTATTTGGCAAACCCCTCGCTCGATATTCAAGAAGTGGCCTTCCTGATTGGATATGAAGACCAGAATTCTTTCTATCGCGCCTTTCGCCTATGGGAAGGGGATACTCCTTCAAATTGGCGTACTGAACACTTAGGTATAAATTCGATAAATTGACTTTGTTTTAAAAGTAAATTATTTAACACCATGTTAATAAGAAAGATAACCTAATAATAACTACCAAAAGATTGGAACGTTTCTTATATAACCTTTTAATTATTATAATGAGTAAATGAATAGGAGAATGTATTATGGATATGGGATTAAACAATAAAACAGCTTTAATTACAGGATCAACAAAAGGAATAGGAAAAGCAATTGCCATTGAACTTGCCAAAGAAGGTGTTAATGTTCTAATTAATGGACGAAATTATGAAGAGGTAGAACGAATTGTAAATGAAATAAAGTCAGATTTCCCGGCTACCACTCCTCAAAATGCTACAGCCGATATTGTAGATATTCAACAAAGAGAAGCTTTATTTGAAAAATATCCCAATACCGATATTTTAGTTAATAATATGGGGATTTATGAAATTATGCAATATGAGGATGTTGACGATGAAGTGTGGGAAAAATACTTCCGTACAAACGTTCTTGCTGCAAATGGATTATCTAAATTTTATTTACCTAAAATGTTGAATAATGACTATGGCCGGATTATCTTTATTGCGAGTGAAGAAGCAATTATGCCTTCAGGACAAATGCCTCAGTATTGTATGACAAAATCAATGCTATTATCATTGTCAAAAAGCTTATCTAAATTAACAAAAGGAACAGAAGTTACAGTAAATACAATCATGCCAGGACCAACACTCTCTGAAAATGTACATCAAATAATTGAGAGTATCTACCCTAATGATGATATGAATTTTTCAGATAAAGAGAAAGAGTTTATGACTACAAACCTACCTCAATCTGAAATTCAGCGATTTATCAGACCTACTGAAATAGGAAGGCTAACTACATTTGTATGTAGTCCTTATGCATCTGCATTTAAAGGGTCTCCAATTCGTATGGATGGGGGAATGGTACCGACTATTTTTTAACATTTTTATTCATTATTCAATTATAGGACGCGATTGCAGAACAATGAGCAGTCGCTTTTTTACTAGTCTGATCCGAATAGTTCTATAAATGATTGGATGTAAATAAATAAAAAACCCAGCTACCTTCACATGAGAAGATCAGCTGGGTTTTTAGAGTTGGATGTGCAAAATAGCACTTAAAATATACGCAAATTATCGGTCAAAGTGACAATCACCAGACTTGTTTAAAAAAGGATAGATTTCATTAATTTTTAGTTTACTTGGTTACCTAAACTAGGTGGAAGTAACTTTACGCTTTCATATGCTTTTCCAAGCTTCTTTTCTCCTTGTGTGAAAGCTGCTTCTGCAGCATCAAATGATGGAGCATCCTTTTTTAATTCTTCTGCTTTCACTTGATATGATGTTGTAAAATCTTTAACTGCCCCTTCAAGGTCTGCCTTTTGATCTTTTAGCGAAGCAGGAACTTGGACACTATTAAGCTCAGCAACGACAGCTGCAGCAGATTCACTAGCTTTTGTTTTTTGCTCAGGTTCAATTTTTATATCAGGGTCTTCAGCTTCTTTTGCTACAGCAGCTTCATAACTATTTAGATCAGCATCTTTAGCATTAATTTTTTTACCAAGATTCATATAAAACTTAACCATTTCCTTATTTACATCTATTTCAGGAGCAGAAGCTTCCTTTGTTTCTTTCTTTTCGGTTTTATCCTCCTCCTTGCTTGAACATGCAGCTAATCCCAATGCCATTGTTAACGCTGATAATAATAACAAGATCTTTCTCATTTCAATTTCCCTCTATTAACTTTTTTGAATCTCATAAATTTTACAACATTTACTAATACAAAAAAAGGAAAAAGGTCTGAAAAAGAAATTTACTAATTTAGTAGTAGTAAATGCCCAGCACTAATTTGATAGAATGAAATCTAGTTCCTCCTTTCTAATAATATTAATCCTCTTCGTCTAGCGACGATCTGCTAACATCAATAGGTGAAATATCTAAATTGTCAACATTACCTGAGGTAGGAGCACCGCCTGCACCAAAAATCGTTTCTTTAAAAATTAACTAAAGAGGAGGTAGTATGTTCCAATTAATAAAAAATCCACTTCAACACTTTAATATTTTAAACTACATTGTCCATAAAGATATCGCGTTCTTCTAACCCTTTTTCCTTCATGGATTTAGGGGACCTACTTTATGAATAATATTGTAGTAATGTTTGGTTTTTTAGCCTTTTTACCTTTTATTATAAATTTTCTTCTTACTGTTTTTGGCTTTTATTTTGTAATTAAAGTAACTAAATTCATGAACACAAAAACGAAATTAGACCAAGAAAAAAATGAAATAAGGTTATGGGTCAAGCTGACAATACCAAGTAATTTTATGGGCGACTAAGTTAGCTAGATTTGTATGTTATATACAATTATATAGGGGTACCAACAATTCAGTCCCCTTTGTAGACGCCGTAAAAGCAGTCAAAGGATTTAGAGAATAAAAACGCCTACTATAAAAATACAAAGGACTCCCAAGATTTTGGGAGTCCAATGTATGTAGTAATTCCTCATGGAGGTATTAGTTCTTTTTATAATAGTGTCCTTTGATATTGACGGTAAGAGGAGAAAGAACTAGATTACATCATAAATCAAATCTTTTTCCAGGCTGTCGTGTTTTTAAGGCGTTTATAGTAAATATATAAGTAATTAAAGAATAATTAATGAGAGCATGAGGGCGGCAGCACTACAGACTGATCAGAAAGCAAAGAACGCTTTCTGTCATTCTGACGCTACGCTTACGTGTCGCTTCGGCATTAAAGGAAAGGCTAACCAGGGGGAGTAATTCCCTCTGGTCAAACTCCCCCTAGGTTCCGATTTCCTTTACCTATCGGCCATACCGAACGAGCCGAAAACCTAAAAAAATAAAAAGAATAAATTATTAAAGGATTAAAAGATTAAAAGATTAAAGGATACCAGGCTAACGCCTGCTTTGATTGATATTTTTCCCTTTTGCCTTCCGAATCGTAAAACAGCGCAAGCCGACTAAGCTTCCAGCCGGTAGGACACCCGAACCTTTCCGGCTAAAAACTAAGACGGCTAGTCAATGGGTGTAACGGGAAAAGAAAAAACTTATTGCCAACTTCACAGCCTTCTTTATCTGATTTAAATAAAAGTACACCAGAACTGATGTGTTTTTCAACCGTTGAACTGCTATTCCTTTTGAAATTTGCTAGAAAGGAACGAGCGGACATTTATAAGCTGCGGTACACTTTTATTCGAGCCATGAAGGAAGGGGCAGACGAATTTTCAGAAGCGGAGGAACACACCTTTAGCGAATATGAAAAAGCCACTCGGAAATGCTTTGTCCTTGAAAATTTAGTCCGTGAACGGATTGGATACTATCCTGCTACACTGACAGAATCTTATATTCAAACTCTTGCAGGAAAAATGGCAGAGTCCGCTAAAAAAGATATGGTTATCCAGCAGCCTAAATCGATTAAAAATTAATCTCTAGTATAGCCAGTCCGAATTAAACGAACAAACTTTTTTGAATATTAATATTCAAATTTCGGAGGGTGAAAAATGGCTAACATTCAAAAAGCGATTGACGAATTGCATATAGCTTTTCAAAAACTAAATGAAGAATTTTTTAAAGGGATGCTTCCAGAACCTGCCATCACGATTCAAAGTGGAGGAAAAAGGAAATCTATGGGCTGGTGTTCCACCGCTGAAGTATGGAGAGACAAAGAAGGAAAAAACAAGCGATATGAGTTGAATATTGGAGCGGAATATTTAGATATTGAGTTCATGGAAACAATGGACACGATGCTTCATGAAATGGTTCTTCTTTATAACGCCATTAACGGAGTGCAAGACTGTTCTCGAAATGGCACTTACCACAATAAACGGTTTAAAGAAGAATGTGAAAGACGGGGGTTCCATTTTCCGAGTGAAAAGGATGACCGATACGGTTGGGCGTTTCCAAAGTTAACAGAAGAAACTAAGAAAAAAATTATGGGATTAGGCATTGATGAGACCGTGTTTGTCATTGCTCGGAGAAGTGGGAATGGAGGTGTAACGGAAGGGAGTGAGGAAGAAGCAGAAGCGGAAGAGAAAAAGAAAACGTCCTATAAATTGGTTTGCCTAGGGTGTGAGTTAATTGTTCGATCTACGAAGCCTGGTATTGCTCTAAAGTGTATAGAATGCGATAAGCAACTAGAAGAGGAAAAATAAAAATCTTTGGACAACCTTTAAAAATCATCACTCTTTCAATGCAACATAGGTTGTATTAAAAAAAGGTGTAGCTTTGAAATAAAGTTGCACCGTTTTAGCCCTTTGGATTTTTTTATCTAAAGGGGTGTTTTTATAGTGAAAAGGAAAAGAACATCTGAATTGATAAGATCGATTAAGGAACTGTTGATTGACAATAAGTTGTTCCGTTAAAGGGCCATTTAACTGAATAAGAGCAGGACTTTTCACGAAAAAAAAATGAACTTATAATTAATGTTATATATCAAGAATCTGAAGGAGGGAATTAAATGAGAAATCCTACGAGAGACATTTATAATAAGTTAGCCAATACATATCAACACGATGTTGATGAGGGAAGTCCTTATAACGCTTATTATGAACGCCCAGCTATGATGACGGCTTTGCCCCCCCAATTAAAAGGAAAAAAGGTGCTTGATGCCGGTTGTTCGGCTGGATGGTATTCTTCTCAATTATTGCATCAAGGGGCGGAAGTTACTGGTATAGACGTAAGTCCCGAAATGGTGAAAGCAGCGAAGCATCGTTTAGGAGAAGAAGCGACATTCCTTTGTCATGATCTTCAAGAAACCCTTCCGTTTAAGGATGATTCCTTTGATGTGATTGTAAGCTCACTTACGCTTCATTATCTAAAGGATTGGACTTACACATTTCAAGAATTCAACCGCATTCTAAAAGCAGGCGGAACCTTTTTATTTTCGGTTCATCACCCATTTATGGACTATACAAGACACAATTGCGAAGATTACTTTAAAACCCAATTCTTATCAGAAACCTGGAAGAAACCTAATATTACTATTGATGTCAGCTTTTACAGAAGACCTATGCAAAGCATCGTAAATGAAACCACTCAATTTTTCAATCTCGATAAGCTGATTGAACCCCAACCGCAAGAAAAGATGAAAGAAGTGAAAGAAAAATCTTATTACTATCTCATGACCAGCCCTCATTTCCTTATAGTAAAAGCTACGTCAAAAAAGTTTATGGAAATCTAGCGATTAGGTTGAGCTTCTTGTCTTCCACAATCGGGCGCAATTCTGCAGTAAGAATTGTGCTCTTCCTTATGTTAGGGCAATTTTGTGTAATAACTCTTTATAAGGAAATTGGATATTTATGTTAAAGCTACGGAGAAGATTGTGAAGAATTGTACTTAAGCGGGGCAGGATAGTTGAAAAAAAATTACGAAATTTGAAGGGGATACATATGGGGAAATATCAGGTAAAGCAAATAAAAAATCTGTTGAATTTTGATTTGGATAGTTTAGTAAAGCAAAGCAAAGAAGATGGTTTTTGTTTTGTAGAAAGATTAGTAAATGATTATAAAAATGGCAGTAATACTTTTAACCAATTTAGAGAAGGTTTATTTGGCGTGTTTAATGAAGAGAGTGTCCTTGTTGCTATTGGTGGATTAAATAAAGATCCATTTTCAAATGAACAATCTATTGGACGGCTGAGAAGGTTTTATGTTAGTAAAGAGTATAGAAGAAACGGCATAGGAAGCCTTTTGGTAAAAAGGATAATTGACGAAGCAAAAAGATATTATAAAATTTTGGTTCTTCACACAGATACCGAACAGGCTGATAAATTTTATACTTCTATGGGATTTTCAATGGAAAATCTTTATCCAAATTCAAGTCACTTTATGGAGTTTAAAAGCTAAAGTGTTATTAAGCTAACGGATGCTTTACTTTCACAACAATTGGGGCTGTTTCGGCAGTCTTTTTTCTTAATTTTTAGCTAAGCTTTGTAAATAGGAGTGACCTTTATGACATTTAAAAAAATCGCGATTTCTGCATTTATTACTGTAATTCTTACTGTTGTTATTCGTGCTATACTTCGTTCCAATGGCATTCACAATTTTTTTAGCGACAATTCAATTGGTGGATACTTATTATATTTGGTCATTTTTTCATTGTGTTACTTATTCTTTAAAAGGCAGTCTGATAAATAAGACTTGTATATTAGAAAAATCAATTTACTGATAGCTTTACTTGACAACAAACTGGCTGTTTTTCGGCAGTCCTTTTTCATTACCCTTATTTAACTAAATGGCAGGTTTGTTCAATAAGAAAGGTGAAGTAATAGTATAATTTGGTATATAAATGGAAGGGATAACGGGTTTATGAAAATTAGAAAAGCAGTTTTAACCGATGCAAAAGGAATAGCTAAAGTACACGTAGATAGTTGGAAAACAACCTATGCCAATATTGTTCCAGACGAATACTTAAATAATTTAACATATGAAAGTCGGGAAAAGAGATGGATAAATAACATTCCCAGTGGCGGTGTATATGTAGCAGAAAATAATGAAGGGGAAATTGTTGGTTTTTCTTCTGGTGGCAAAGAAAGAAGGAAATTTTAAAGGTCGGTTAAAGAAGTATCATAAAAATCACGCAGGAATGAATTATGCAGTAAAGCTATATAAAGAAGGAAATATGACTGTAAATCAAATTTGTGAAATTACAAATGTGTCTAGAGCTTCATTATATAGAAAATTATCAGAAGTGAATAATTAGCCAATCTTTATTGCACTAAAGGTCCATGGATTATTGAACATCATAATATGATAAGTACTGCTAAAAAATTTCAAGATTAAACATAATGTAACCATATAATGGATTTAATTTATATAGTATAATATTCCTATAAAAATATTGGTGGTGACCAAAAGTGTCTATGTCTGATTACTATATGAATCTTCCATATGATTTGGCCGGTTCTAGAGCAAAAAATAGATTCCGCAATGAAATCCTATGGGGATTAAAGAAGATACTGGAGTTATATAAAGAAGATATAGAGTTTACTATGGTATTTGATTATAGTTGTGATATAGAGGTACATAAAACCGATAGTTTTGAATTTTATCAAGTAAAGACACAAAACGATAATGGCACTTATATGGTAGATAAACTAATAAAAAGAAACAAAAGCGGCGATTCTGTTTTCGGTAAATTATATAAACTAAAATACGATCCACAAAATAATGAAAATAATGACATCACAATTGGATTGGTTTCAAATGCTCCATTAAATGATGGAAAGAAAACCTATAATAATATCCAAAAAGTAAATTTAGCTTCTATTGATCCAGAGGCGGTTGAAAAAATTAAAAAGAATATGAAAATAGAACTAGAATTAAGCGAAGGAATCAATCTGAAAAATTCAAGTTTTGAAAAAACAGGAATGGACCTGATATATCCTGAAAAGACATTAATCGGCGAAATAGTATTATTTTTTGAAGATACATTTAATAGCGAACCAAAAAAAGTAGGATTTAAATTGTTAAAGGGAGAAATCGAGCGAAAAGCATCCTACGAACTTAAATTGCCTGTATATGAAGATATTTTAGAGAAAAAAGGGGTAAGCAAAGCATTCCTGGATAGATTCATGAGTAATTATATAGAGAAAACAGATGTAGCAGTTGAAAAAGCGAAAATGTTCATTGAAGAAATTTATAAAGACAGTTTTAGGAAAAAGTGCACGATGCTAAGATCCCTATCACAGGTAATGGGACAATTAAGCAGTAATAATAAACAGCTAAAAAAGATAGAAACAGAAATTATCGATTGGCTTATTGAAAAGCTTTACGATCTTCCAGAAAATGAGATTGAAATTATTGAGGTAATCAGTAAAGAGATGAACAACCACAAACCAATAGAAATGAGCGGTGAAGATATTCAGGCATTGATTATATTGGTAATGAAAAAATATGAGGAGGGGGTGTATGGCATATGAATAGTTTAACATTAAAAAGTTTATTTATTTTTGAACCAAAAAATAAAGTTGCGAAAAGGATAGATTTTGAAGTCGGAATTAATATTATTACTTCTGATAAAGTAAAGGGTAATGATGTAGGTAAATCCATCCTTCTAAAAAGCATTTACCATACACTAGGAGCCGATTGTATATTCGACGATAAGTGGAAAGAATCCCCCAAGATCTACATCATACATATTGCGATTAATGAGAAAGCCTATTACATATATAGAAGTGATAAGTTGTTCAAGGTCTATTCCAATGATTTTGATAAGCTTTTCAGCACGATTAATAGAATGGAACTAGCTGAATACCTAAAAGACCTATACGGATTTAGTGTGAAACTGCCTAATAAAAAAACAGAAGAACTAGAGATTGTCCCACCCGTTTATAGTTATTTGTTAAATTATGTGGATCAAGACCGAATGGAAGGACCGAAATTTAATTCTTTTGGATCCTTATTCCAATACAAAAATGATAAAAATGAAATTCTCTTTAACCATTTTGGCATTTTCACAGATGAATATTTCAAGACAATCGAACGTATAGAAAAATTGAAAAAGGAAGAAAAGGAGCTTAGTAATGAAAGTGTTGTGATCAATAATATGTTGAAAAGGGTGAGAGGTTACCTAGATGGAAAAGATGCGCCAGCAGATATTGAGACGCTAAAAGTGGAGCTTGAAGAAAATAAAAAAGAATACACGGACATTGTGGTTAGCTTGAATACATATAAAAACAAATTAATGAATCTTAGGAATGAACGAATCAAGTTGGAAAACGACATAAAAGAACTTCAAAAATGGAAGACGATGAAGGAAAATGACGTAAAAATTGTAAATGATAATTTTTGTCCCACTTGTTCTCAGGAAATAGATGATATTGGATTAAAGATTTCTCAAAGCAGCCAATTAGAAGACTTCTACATAATGAAAAACCAATTAGATAGTTTGCTTCTTGATGTAGAAAGGAAACTTAAACAGAATGAAGATCATTATGCAGGTTTGCTTAAGAGACTAAACAAATTTGAGGAAGAAATGAATATCAATAATACTCAAATTTCCGATGTTTTAAAACATCGGGGTTACCTGGAAACCCAAAATAATATGTTGAAGGAATCCGGAGTTGTCCAGCAAAATTTAAGTATAAATGCAGAGCAAATGAAAGAAAGTAAAAAAACACTAAAGAAATACGACGACTTAAAAAAAGAGGCAAACGAACTATACGAACAACTTATGATTGAATCGATTAATCTATTTGGATTAAAAGAAATTGCATTAGATAAATTTAAGAAATTGAATGGGTCTTTCTCTTCTAGAGGAAGCAATGTTCCTATTACCACAATTATTTGGTATTTCAACCTGTTAAAAGTAAAGTTCAAACTTAATCCTGATGCAATTCGTTTTCCTTTGGTTTTAGATAGTCCGAATAATGTTGAACTAGATGACGACAAACAAAAGGCACTTTTTGATTATATTTTCACAAATAACAACGATGATACTCAGCTAATTGTATCCACCTTAGGTTTTAATAAAAATGATTATCAGAATGTAGAATTCAACAATATTATCGATCTTGAGGTTAGAAAATACAACTTACTTAATAAAAATGACTATGAAAAGAATAAAGATATATTAAATATTATTTTCGTAGATGAATAGTATTTAAAATCAATATCAGTCAGTATGGATAAATAGTGATAGTAAGAAAGGGCTGCTAAATTTAATGGATTTTACTTTTGGACGCTAAAATAATTAAAAGTAACTAAAAGGATTTACAAATTCGCATAGAATAAGTATATCCTTTTTTCATGTTACAAGAGGAATTAACAATTGGGTGTAGTAAAGGATGTAACGGACTCTTATCTTTAAGGAAATAAGCAATCTTTCACAATCGGGCCATATTGTGGAACAACACATCCCCAACTGATAGTCCATTTCAGAAACTAAACTAAATATAGAGGAAATCTCACCTTTTGGTTTAATTTCCATTTAGGAAAACAAATGCCTATGGTATTTTTATAGAAATAGACTTGTTCCAAAAGAATATTTGGGGGATTTATTTATGAATGAATTTTGTTCTTGGGAAGAGTTAAAACAAAGATTTGGTCCAGATATTAAATTAGTGAACAGAATCATAATCATCGATTATGTATTTATGTTTTCATTTAGCTTGGCAGTATTTATCAATTATTTTTTTTCATTGGATTTTGATTTATATTACCTTTATATTCCGTTTTTCATATTAACTAGTGGTATCAATTGGTACAGTGAGAAGAAATTAAACCTGAAAGAACGATTGAAGGGTTCACAATTTAAAAAAAGAGTGGACACACCACTTAGAGTAATCTTCTTATTGTTTTTATTAACAGGCATAGTATTAGGGTTTTCTGAGGAGTTCAAAACACAAACAATCCATGAAGCGATTCAAGATTTTGGATATGAAACGAGACCGCCCACTTATATTCCTTTTAAACCCACTAAGGAGTACGGTTGGATTGATAAAGAATTAGACCAACTACAGCTAAGCTATCAAAAAAGGATTTCTACTGAATTAGTTATTTACGTGACCCCTCAAAAACCAGAATATTTTAATGAAAATGGGGAAAAAATTCATTTGTTTGAAAATAGCATTGGTTTTTATTCTGTGAGTGAAAGTGGAGACCCTAGGATAGATTGGGAACGGGATGGACTTTACTATTCCCTGGAATATGTTTCACAGGATCCTTCGACGAAATCAGAGATATTGAAGATTGTAAATTCAATGAAATAATACTTAACATGGAACAACTCATTTTATTTTATTTTTCAGGATGAGTTGTTGTTCTAAATGGGGCTAACAGAGCTCAGGTTTTATTCAGTTAAAGGGCGCAATTCTGCAGAAAGTACTATAGACTTTGATGGGAGGGGAATTTTTGGAGCTTTGGGATCTGTATGATAAAAATAGAATAAAAACAGATAGGATTCATAAACGTGGAACTCCGTTAGCTGAAGGGGATTACCATATAGTAGTCCATGTATGGATTAGGAATAATAAAGGTAAAATTCTTTTGACAAAACGTCATCAAGATAAGACTCATCCAGATTTATGGGAATGTACGGGTGGATCTATCTTAGTAGGTGAGGATAGCATTGAAGGTGCTCTACGCGAAGTAAAAGAAGAAATAGGGATTAGCTTATTAAGATCTAATGGAAAGTTAGTAAAAAGCGAACGGAGAGATATATATAATAATTTCTGTGATGTTTGGATATTTGATCAAAGCTTTGAAATCTCAGAAACGGAGCTTCAGCAAGATGAGGTAAGTGATATTAAATGGGTAACCAAATCTGAACTTGATAATATATATAGCTCAAATCTGTTAGTACCAACCCTTAGTTATTATAAGAAAATCTTCCAATAAATAGAGATATATTAATCAATGTAAAACTCTTCAACAATCGGGCGCAATTCTGTAGTAAGGATTGTGTTCTTTTTTATGTTAAGGACCAGATTGTGGAAAAACACATTTAAAGTAATTTGGTAAGCGTGAATAGATTGTGAATATTTTCACTTAAACTACCATGAAAATTAACTTCTTTAACTCAGTGAAAAAAGGCAATACTAAAGAGGACGCAGCTCATTCATTTTTTAAAAATGGGGAGAGCGCCAGATTCATTGATCTATGGTTTA